>JAFVTJ010000138.1 GCA_017503305.1 Clostridia bacterium | reverse complement strand
GTTGATGATACGACCATAATAGTTGCAACAAGCAACATAGCTATAGCCGCAACGAGCTTGCTTCTTACAGAATTGTTTGTTTTGTTTTCTGTCTTTTGCATTTTCTTTTTTTCCTTTCTTGGAATTTTTTATTTTACGGTCATTTTGCCGTTAAATACGTTATTTTGTTAAGCCTTCTTCAAGGTTCATAAAAAAGTCCATACCCAAATGTCCGCCAATTAAATCGTCGGTGCATTGGGGGTCGTCACCCTCTAACCAGATAACAACCGTAAATTTATGTACCTCTTGTGGCTTAAACTGTGTTATTAAACCATTTTCTACAAGTAAATCGGATATAAAATCCTTTGGTTTTACGCGCCAAAAGGTTAATTGGCCGCGTTTTTTAATTATTTCGTACTGATTATCAGGGTCGGCCGCAAATTCATACAACGGGGGGTTTACGTATCCCCTTGTGTTGTCGTCCTTTGCGGGTAGCATTTCGGGATTGCCGTCTTCATCGCCTTTAGCGTAAAGAGTCATTTTGCCATCCTCGAAAAGCATTACCCACGCCGCTTTGGATAATTTATTACTTTCGGAATTTATCCTGAGTCGCCACGACATATCCTGCGGATTTTCACCATCGTTTCTAACGTAGAAGGTGTAAGCAAAATAGGTGTCGTGGTGGGGGCCGTCAATTTTATCAACATCCATTGGGATACTGCTTATAGAAATGCACGGCACCGATTCGGCCGGGGTGGCAAAAAGGTGGGTTGTTGGGTTTTCAAACCCAACCGTTTCCGAAATGGTGAAGCCTTCTTTAAAAAGCTCGTCAGACATACTTATTGTAAAATGCCCTTTCATTTCGGTCACGGCGGAAAAGCCCCAAAGCGTTAATAACGCCAAGAGAGCCGCGCCCAACAGCAGTGCTAATCCCCTGCCGCTTAACAGCCACAATAACAAGGCAAAGCGGCTGCTTTTATCAAAATAAAGGCCAAGGCTTGAAGCAGTAAGCTCAAACTCTTTTTTAGATTTTACGCCCGCATCACGCATTTGGCGGCGCAATTCTTTTCGGCCTATTTTAATTTTTTTAACCTCGTCCTCAGTTAGAACAATGCCCGCACGCTTATACTTCAACAAGCGTTTTTGTTTGCGTTCGGCACCCGTGATTTTTACTTTTTTTTCTTGGTCCATCGGGGCACCTTAACTACATTTCTTCCCTTGCGAGAATGTCCAAAATCATTTCGTCCTCGCTAACGGGAACACCAACCATTGTGCCTGAATAGCAATAAACGTGGTTTGAATTAAGCCATTTTAAAACCTCGGCAGTGTCAGCATTTTTTGCCAACACTCTTATACCGTTTTGGCGTAGCTCGTTAATTAAAACTGTGCCTTGTGTGGTTTTATAGAGGCTTTGGTCCAAAACAACCACCTTAACGCCCATTTCTTTAAGCTTTTCGGGTGTGAAGCAATCATCCACCTTTACACCGTCCGGCACTAAGCTAATGCCGTTTCTAAGGTAACGCACCATAACCTCAAGGGTGGTTTTATTAGCACCTGTCAGGGTTTCGAACGGAAGGCTTAGCATTAAACGGCTTTTTTCAATGGGTTGGTCCGAAAACAACTTGTTAAACCTTTGTAGCTGTGAGGTTGAAGAATAAAACTCGGGTATCATATTAAGAAGTAGGCCGTCAACCGCAAATTTGCAGTTTTGCATACGTAAAACCGTATCAGCCGCTTCATATAATATATACCAGCTAATATCCTCAACAATGCTTGTGCGAACAAACAACTCGCGCAGGTCTTCAATTGTTTCGGTATCGTCGGGTCGATCGGCAACACCCTTAAACCAAGGGTTTGCCTCATAAACAGGTACAAGATTAGGCTCAGCCGAGGCCATTGGGCGATAATTTAGTCCCAATGAACGCTCGCTGCGGCGCTCAACCAAGGGTACCGTTTTGGGAATTGTTCTTGTGTAGGTTATGTATTTGTTATAAACTGCACAGCATTCTTCACGAGCGGCGCGCAAAACCTCAATAAGCTCGGGCGACCAATCCTTACCGCTGGCGGCAACAATGGTGTTAAAAGCCATTTCAAAGGGGTTTTCTGCGCGTGTTTCGGAAGCTAAGCGGTCAAGCTCTTTAGCCAAACCCACAATTTGTGCAGGTGGGCTAATTTCACTAGCCAAACGGTTTTCGGGATAACCCGAGCCGTCCCAACGCTCCATATGCTGTTGGCAGCATTCACGCATTATAAGCCAGGGAATGTTTTTTGTTCCACGCTCTTGCGATTTATCCTTGCGCCTATCCTTAATATTGGCACCCTTTTCTTGTAAGGCTGCCACAAGGGCGCGTCCGTCGGTGGTGTATTTTTTATACACCGCCATTTCCTCTTCGCTAAAGCTTTCCTGCAATACTTGGTACTCAGGGGGGACTAGCGATTTGCCGAGCTGATGATATATACCGCATTTATACATAAAATCGGCATATTGGCCCTTCATTCGCTCCTGCCCTGCTTTTGTATTAGTGCCAAACTTCATTTTAACGGCCTTTACAAAAAGCACCTGTGTATATGCAGCAACACGAACTGACTGTTGACGAACAATAGGTGTTAAAGCGCGGAAAGCTTCATCCCAGCTTTCGTATTCTTTTCTTTTCCAATTTTGTTCCATCACTGCAACTTCCTTGCGATTTTTTCTTTTTTGCAAAAGCTTAAACCGTTAAGGTTTACTCCATATCGTCTGTAATGTCATAATCAACCAAGGGTGTATCATCGGTTGTTTTTTTGCGTTTTGCGTAACAATACATTAATATAAGTGCGCCTAATGCAATATTAACAGCGAAACTTACCCAGAAAAGAATTATCCATACAGGGTGAGATTTGACATTACAATAGTTTTCAGGTTCTACAGGAACAGGTTCCGGCGGTGCAACGGTTTCGTTACCCGCGGCACCATCAACCGCTTGTTTAAGTTTAGCCAAGAGTTCCACAAGCTTTTGAGCATATGTATCAACAGTTACTTGATCGCGGCTTGTAAGGGCGTTATTAGCATCCTTTAAAAGACCTTGTGAATCTTCCCAAAGATTTAAGAATTCATTACCACTTATATACTCATCAATGGCATTAATAGCATCTAAAAGTTTTTTGTAATCCATCTTAGTAAGGGCGGCAATAGCGTTTTTAAGCTCAGCAGCAGCTAGGTCGATTTCACCTTGAAGCTTAGAAGATTTTGCCTTGCGGGCATTTTGAAGAGCCTTTTCAAACTCGTTCCAGCCCTTTGCAGCGTAATCCTTAGCCTTAAGACCGTCGGCGATAGCAATTTGCTTGTCAAGCTCGGTAAAGTTCAACTTGCCTTCATATATAGAAACTAAGCCGTTAATTGCATTTTTTAGTTTTCTTGTAGCGGCATCAATTTCGGTTTGTGATTCACTTGCGAGTGCCTTTTTGGCTTCGCTTAACGCTTTTGCAAGCGCATCCCAAGTTTTAGAGGTATAATCAGCTTTGTTTAAAGCCTCGGCAAGCTTAATTTGCTTATTAAGTTCGGCATAATCGGGCAATTTTTCAAGTGCATTCATTGCAGCCTTCAAATCACTTTCAGCCGAATCAATTTCCTTTTGAGTAGTAGCCTTATTTAAAGCGTTTTTAGCGGCTTTAAGGGCTGTATCAAAGGGTGCCCAGGTTTCAGGTGTGTAAAGGCTCTTTTTAAGGCTGTCTGCCTTATTAACAAGTGCCTTTAAGTCCGAAAAATCAAGCTTTTCAACAACCGAAACTGTGCACTTATCATACTTGTAATCGGGTACAGCCGGCATATCGCCATCTGCGGTAGTTTCATATTTGAGGGTAATATCGCATTTGTCGCCTATTTTGGCTTTTTTAGCAACTGTAAGTGTAAGTGTAATAGTGCAATTTACAGGCTCTGTGCCAAAAAAAGCGATCTGTTTGGTTTTATCGTTATATTTACCCATGCTAAGACCCGAAATATTAAACTTTACGTTTGAAAAAAGAGCGGGATTAGAGTAAATAAATTCACCATTTATACCTGCGATACCTTTATATGTATATTTTAAGGTAACTACGTCCCCGGGATTAACGCTTTTTTTAGTAGGCGATACCGCCGCTGAAGCGGGAAGGTTTATACAAAATACAAGCGTTAAAACAAGTACGATTGCGAATAGTTTTTTGAAAATTTGTTTCATTGTTTTATTCATTTTGAGAATTAACCTCTTTGGTGGTTAATCCGTACGACCAAAAAGGCCGCACGGATTTTTTTATTGTAGTTTTAAATTTTATTGTTTATTTGCTTTCAACTTTCTTTTTGGAAACGTAAACAAACAAAACCACAAGTGCTGCTATTATAAGGAATAAGGGAAGAATCATCAAAACTTCTTCAGTTGCGGGTGATTCAGTATCGGTTTCGGTATCCTTTAGCTCAAGACCTTCCATAGCGGCCTTCAACTCGGCAAAAGCAGCATCAACATCATCCTGATTATCGGCACTTAAAGCAGCGATAGCTTTTTCTAAAGCGGCTTCAAATTTTGCCCAGCTTTCAGGTGTGTAATCTTCTGCGTTTAATCCGTTTGCAACGTCGATTAATTCACGAAGTTCTTCATAATCAACAGGAGTGATATCTTCAGGCTTTAATTCCAAAGCATCAATAGCTTCTTTAAGAGCTTTTGCAGCAGCATCTACAACATCTTGAGAGTCGGAATTTCTAGCATCTTTAGCGGCCTTTAAAGCATCTTCTAAAGCCTTCCAGCTCTCTTCGGTGTAGTCTTCCTTGTTAAGCTTTTCAGCAGCATCAATTTGCGCATTTAATTCGGTATAATCAACCAAAACAACGGGCTTCTTTTCAAGTGCTGCAATAGCATCAGCAAGGTCTTTAGCGGCCTTATCAACAACGTCCTGTGAAGTGGAATTTTTAGCTTCCTTAGCAGCCTTTAAGGCATCTTCAAGCTTCTTCCAGCTTTCTTCGGTATATTTGCTTTCATCAAGGCCTTCTGCAATAGCAATTTGCTTATTGAGTTCGGTATAATCTACCTTAACTTCAGGCTTAACTTTCAAGCCTTCAATAGCCTTTTCCAAAGCCTTTGCAGCGGCGTCTACAACATCCTGAGAAGTGGAATTTTTAGCTTCCTTAGCAGCCTTTAAAGCATCTTCTAAAGCTTTCCAGCTTTCTTCAGTATAGGTGTTTTCATCAAGACCTTCTGCAATAGCAATTTGCTTATTAAGTTCGGTATAATCTACACCGATTTTAATGGTTGCATAATCATACTTATAATCGGGTGTAGTGGGTAATTTACCATCAACAGTGGTTTCATATTTCAAGGTGATTTTAGCTTCTTGACCTGCAACTGCTGTATCGGTAATTAAAACCTTTAAAGTAGCAACAAATTTTTGAGCGTTATCAGCATAATAAGCGATGATACCATCTTTCTCATTATAATTGCCCGCAAAACTGCTGCTTGCGGTGAAAACTGTGTCTTTAATAATTTCGTCACCGCTTATGGTGAATGTACCATAAATACCGGCAATGTTATCGTAGCTGAATTCAACAGTTACGATTTCGCCTGCCTTTGTCTCGGTTGCTGCAGGAGCAACCGAGGCAAATGCTGTAACAAATGTTGTGGAAATTAATAATACGCTAAGGAGCAAAACAAATACTTTTTTCATAGTTTTCATGATTTTGCCTCCTTATTATATATTAGCTATGCCAAGCATAGACTGATAATTATCCCAATCGACAAGCTTAGATGCGATGATTGTAGCGTCACCGATATCTGTACGGCCGTTGCAGTTAGTATCAGCTGCTAACTTCTGTACTTCGTTAAATTCGATTTCGCCAACGAGCATCTGGCTAATCTTAACTGCGTCACCAGATTCGATACGACCGTTGCAGTTAAGGTCGCCTAAAACGATAACGGTATATTCAACAACGTCAACTTCGTCGGTACCGTTTCGTCTTGCAGTTGCTTTAAGCTTGCTGCCGTTAGCAACAAGGTCACTGTCGGAAAGACCGGCAATTTCAATATCGATAACGTCTGCATTTTCAGCTTGTAATTTAAGGAGTTGCTTAAATTCTGCAACTGTTAAGCCGGCAATTTGAGTATCTACTACCAAAGTATCGTTAGTTAGATCGATCTTGGTGCCAACAATCTTATCGCCAACTGTGAAGCTGGGTTTACCGTGGCCGTCAACAAATACAGGAGCCTTTAATTCGAGTGCTGCGATAGCATCTGCAAGGGCTTTAGCTGCGTTGTCAAGCTCTGCTTGAGTTGTAGCTTCACCGCGAGCCTTCTTAGCAGCATCCCAAGCTTCCTTCATCTTGGTCCAGCTTTCAGGCTTGTAATCGTCTTCAACAAGACCACCGGCAATGCCGAGTTGCTTGTCGATTTCGGTGTAATCAAGTGTGGGATCAAGAGGTTTCTTTTCAAGTGCTGCGATAGCATCTGCAAGGTTTTGAGCAGCGGTGTCTACCTTATATTGTATGGTAGCGGTTCTTGCCTTAATAGCCTCTTCTAATGCTTTTTCAAGGTCAGCCCAGGTTTCTTCGGTGTATTCGTATTCGTTAAGACCTTCAGCAATAGCAATTTGCTTATTGAGTTCGGTATAGTCGATTACTACTGTGTTATCTTCGAAGAGATAAACCTTAAGAGAAGCCTTTGTAATAGCAATATCAGCTTCTACAGAATAGCCACGGAAGAGAGCCTTCTTATAAAGTCTTTCAATGTTTTCGCGTGTTGCGCCGTAAGAACCATCAGCATCGCGTAAGCTACCGAGTGTACGGCTGCCGCCTTCAAGATTTGCTTTTCTTAAAATGAATGCTACAACCTTACCAATTCTATCGTAAAGTGCTTCAAGTTCTACAACGCTGCTTGTTACAACGTCATCTAAACCAAGTGCCTTTACCATATTAATAAAGGAGTCATCCAAGTTTACTTTTTCAATTGCATTAATAATTTGAGTAGCGGTTAATGCGTTGAATGCATCTCTCAATGCAGAGATATCATCCTTTTCATAATATAAGCGGATGCCTTCAACTAAATCTGCTCTTTCAGCAGCGCTAAGACCATCTGCAAGGATTACACCATACATAATAGCGTAATCAGGATTGGTCCAATCCACTAAAATTTCACCATCAGCAACGGCGCCAATCTTAATATCGCTACCTACTTTTTCGTGAGAAACAGTTACGTTAAGGTCTGCATCAACAGTTTTGCCTAATTCAGCAAATAAATCGGTGAGATATTCCTTATTTTCTTCCTCGCCGCCAACGAAAATTGAAAGCTTAACGTTTTCAGCCTTGTCGCCGGAAGTGATGTTGCTTGTAATATAATCGCCTTCTACAACGTGAACAAATTCAATATCCCAAGGTTTAGTAACCATTTGATATTCAAGAATGGGTTCATCCTTAGCGATTGCTTCGCTAATAGCAGTGAAGTCCATCACGTCATCAAGTAGGGTGTTGATAAAGGTTGAAAGTTCGGTTGTATCAACCATCTTCAAGCCTTCCTCAATAACGGTATCAAGGCGGTTGCTGCTGCTGTAAAGACCAATAACGTCTTCAACAGTTAAGTCGTAAATAAGGTTACCATCAATTTCAAGATAGTTATTTGAATAACCATTGAAAAGGATATCACAAGCAAGGTCAATAGCCAATGCAGTTACATCAGGCTTTTCGGTAGAACTTACAACATCTGCATTTAAGGAAACAACGATGTTACCTTCAGCAGTTTGTGCAATATCATAATACTTATTTGTTACAACGCCGTTAGCATTTTGAATGAAGCCATTCTTTAAGAATGCAGTAACGTCTTCATCAAATTTACCTGCAACAACTGTAGCATTACCAGAAACCTTACCGGTTACGGTGCCAACTGTGTTGGTTTTAATATTACTATCAATAATGATAGTCTTTGCATTAGCAGTAACGCTACCGTTTACCTTGTGGCCGTTAAGATTAAATAAGGTAGATGTATTAAAGGTTAAGTCGGTATCAAGATCCTTAAGGAGGATGATAGCGCCTGTGCCTGACATTTCGCCCAACTTAGCGGCAAGGTTTTCGGTAAGACCAATCTTGTTTGTAATGCCTGCGGCATCGGTATCAAGATAAAGTGCTTCGTAATCTTTTTCAAGGTCTTTAAGACCAATGCGTACCGAAATATCAAGGCCGGTTTCTTTTTCAGCGATGATATTGCCAAGTACACCTATATTCATAGAATCGATGAGAGAAGAGATTCCTAAATTACCTGTAGTAGCTGCGCTGTTTTCATCATAAGTGAAGGTTGCTTCGGTATAGAAGGACTTAAGCTTCGCAAAGAGAGTTTCTGCGCCCTTGTAAGAAGAAAGGTCATAATTCATACCGAATTTAGCTAAAGTATTATCAAATGTTTGAACTGTAATGTCACCCTTGAATAACGGGATTAACATATCATTTATAAATGTAGCGGCAATTTTACCGTCAACTGCATTTATATCGTCAAGGCTAAGATTTTCGGTTACGAGGAGCACTGCTAAGAATGCTTCGTAAGCCTTATCAGGTAAGTTGAGAGTAACTGCTGCTTCACCTTTTTCAAATTTAAATGTGAGCAACTGGTTAAGTCTCTCTTCAAAAAGATTTCTAATTTGTACTAATTCATTATTAACTGCGCCAAGTGTTACATAGAAAGGAACGCTTGTAGCATCGTTAGCGGTTGTGCCAAGCTGCATTGAAGTTTCCATCAATTTGCCGCCCATTGCACTCATCGGCTTATTAGTAACAATATTGCCTTCTAAAGCAGGCATATTATTAATGTTGCCGTTTTTATCAACAAGGTTGAGCATTATATCGCTGCTAAAGCCGCTATTCATAAGGGCATCAACCATTGTTTGTAGATAAACACTACCATCAGCAAGGAACTTATCGTTATTGATGCCAACGTAAGGATATGCGCCTTGTACCATGCCCATAGCCATACCTTGAACGGCACCCATAAGTCCGTTAGGAGCGGAAGCGTCAATCTTAAGAACGATTGAGAACTCGCCATTGTTATCTTCAACTAAAGCGAATACTGCTTGGTCACTTCCGATAGATTCGTTCAAGCTGTTTACATAATTTACAAGGTTTTCACGAAGAATATAAACTTCTTCCTTTGTTACCTTAAAGGTACCTTCAGCAACCATAGCAAACTCTGCATCACTTAAGGTATAAGTTGTACCGCTAACCTTAACACCATTAATATAATAGTCATAACGGTATGCAGCATCTGTGCTTGCAGGAAGTGTAATAACCTTGTTTTTAAGATTTACTGTTTGGTCAGCAACGCCGGGAACAGAAACAGTAAATGATTTGTAAGTCCATACAAATTCATAAGCAGTTTCGGTAATGTCGCCTGCGCGCTTACCAACTAAAGCATCGAAAGCGGTGTCAACATAGGTGGTATCATAATATTTATCATCGATACCCTGTGCTGCAAGCTCAGCCTTGATAGCATCCTTAAGTGCCTTAACGAATGCATCATCAATTGTTACATCGTTAAATACTGCTTCGGAGCTAATTGTGGTGTTCTTGCCGCCTTCAATTTGCATTGTTACGGTAATAGCAGTCTTATTAGATGCAACCATAACGATTGTTGAATCTTCAAGGTGTAAACCATCACTGAGTGAATCGAATTTTTCTGTTGTACCTGCACTCTGAAGTGCTGCAGTGAGAGCAGCCAATTTTGCGCTATTTAAATCGATAACAGCATTAGGAGCGCTAAGGTCGTTTTTAACAGAATTCATGGTTGTTTCAAGGCTGGTAAGCTTACCAACGTATTCGTCAACCTTATCAGGGCTTACAATATTTGAAGGTAATGAACGCATTAACTTTTCAAGTGCTGCAAGCTTATCGTCAGCCGAAAGTTCGCTTGTGTCGCCAAGCAAATCGGTCATGTAACCTGCCATCTTGGCAATTTCAGCGCGGATGCTTTCATTATTTATATAATAATAAAGCAACTTATCGGATGCGGATGAATATTCGTTTACTCTGTCGAATAGGTAAAGGTTTGTAGCACCCATACATTCAGCTTGAATAGCGTTAAGAACCGCATTGAAGTTTGTCTTTAATGCAGCATTCTTTGTAGCATCGTCGCTTAAAGTTGTATTTTCAATAAGACCTGCAAGAATGTTAACCATTGTGCGGTTAAGGGTTTCTAAGTTGCCCTTTTGACCGGCAATTACATTGAATGCTTCAAGCTGTTCTTTTGCTTCCTCGTCAAGCATGTCGGGGATATTTGCAATATCAATAACTGTGCCGTTATCAAAGTTTGTAAGATACAAACGATAGTTAACGGTTACAGTGCTGAATTCTTCAGCGATTTCTACGGTATTTGCACCATCAAATTTATAAGTGTTACCGTTAGAGAGTGTGTAGCTGTAAGGCTTCCAAGAAAGACCCTTGTAGCTAGCAACAAAGTCAGCAGCGGTTAAGGTACTGCCCGAAAGGGTTACAATACCGTTGCTGTTATCAGGATAACGAACAGCAACAAGCTCGTCACCAAGGATTGCACCTGAAGTAAGAATAGCGGTGCCCTTGCCTGATAGATAATTGTCAGCTACGATTTGATAAAGGTTGGAAGAAACGTAAGACTTACCTTCCTTACGGCTAATTTCGGTAGCCTTTACAACCTTATAAGTGGAGCCTTGAGCATAATATTGACCATCAATAGTGTAGTCGTAAGCCTTTGAAGCGTCTGCATGGCTTTCAAGAGCAATTACATAACCGTAAGGATATGCAACTGTACCTTGTGAACCATAAGCGAAGGTTACGTCATACATATTAGGTACGTATGTGATTACATATTCGGTATCAGCATTAAGTGTGTCGGGTAAGTCGCTCTTAACAGCGTTAAACTTGCCATCTACGTAAGCCGAACCCCAAGAAGCAATTGCATCAGCTTCTACACCGCTTGTCTCAACAGCTTCTAAGATTTCTGCCTTAGTAGCGCCTTCGGCAAGTGTTACGGTAACGGTTTTATAACCATATTCGTAATATTTAACGTCTTTGCTTGTGGGGTCGGTAAGATTTAAAGCAACCTTAACTGCAACGTCAAACATGCTCATATTGTACTGAATTGTGGTTGTAGATACTCTAAGCGGATTCTTGATTTCTAAGCTTAAAACATCAGTGAAATCAGTAATACCGGCGAGTAAAGTATCAACTTCAACATATTCTGCATCATCAATACCGTTTTTAAGGATAGCCTTATTTAAGGCAGTCCATTCCAACTTGCTAACGGTATCAAGATCTTTTGCAAGATTGCGAAGTGCTGAACGCAAAGCGAACACTATAGCATAGTCGTCTGGATTATTAATTGCATCCATTGTTGACCAGCAGGCTTCAGCAACGATAGACTCCATTTGACCGCGAAGTTCTTCTACCTTGGCCTTAATAGCAGCGCCATTTTCGATAAGGTATTGAACCTTGCTTTCAGCAGTCTCGTATTCGTTAATCATTACGCTAAGGTCAATCAAACCGCCATTAGCTGTCATTTGGTTATTCAAAGCCAAGGTAGCTTCCTTACCTGCATCGTTTTGGAAGAAAACTCTAATCTGCATACCATAAGCTTCGATGTAAATGCCAGGGCCAGCTAACCCAACCAATTCGGGCATTGCTTTTTCAAGAATAGCAATATTGCTCTTAAGAGCTGCTATGTCCTTAAGATTGTTAAGACCTGCAGTTAAATCCTGTGCAGCGCTAAGGAGAACTTTTTGTGTATCGGCAGCTACCTCAACGTCCAAAGCATACTCTGCAACTACTGAGAAAGCGTTACCATCAAAGGTGTAGGTGCCTTCGCCATTAGTAATTGCAACAGTTTCCTTAACTTCTGTTCCTACTACGATTTTTACAGACACTGGTTTCCAGAGATATCCCGGTGTACCTTCATAGTCGGCAACAGTGATTTTCTTGTTGTCGCTAT
>JAFVTJ010000137.1 GCA_017503305.1 Clostridia bacterium | reverse complement strand
CGAATTGACCATCAGCGCGCTTTACACCAAGACGCTTGGACTCACTGTCACGGCCGTTCTTTGTAGAACCAACACCCTTTTTATGAGCGAATAACTGAATGTTAATCTTTAACATTTTTTGCACCTCCAAAAATCTTAATATTGTTGCTATATTGTGTGGCAAGCTCTGTCAAGTGAAGCTTTAAGCCTTCAAGCACTGTTATGCTTTGTTCATTGGGGTTTTCACACTTTACTACCATTAAAGCATCGTCCACAAAGGCTTCTGCCTTGTCGCCAATAACTTCGGTAATGGTGTTTGCCGCCATGAAAGCCGCGCTTGAAACCGCTGCACAAACTATTTTGCCAACACTGTCATCACAGTCGCGTGAACTGTGACCGCTAATTTCAAAGCCGTAAAGACCTTTACTATTAGCCAAGAATTTTACACTAGTCATACTAATTAGCCGATTTCAGTAATTTGTACTTTTGTGTAGGGTTGTCTATGGCCCATTTTACGAGCGGAACCCTTTTTAGGCTTGTAAGTGAAGACAGTGATCTTCTTACCCTTGCCGTTCTTTAATACGGTGCCTTTTACGAAAGCATCCTTAACGTAGGGCTTACCAACCTTTAAAGTTCTGTTGTTTACAGCAACAACCTTATCGAAGGTAACTTCTTCGTCAACTTGGGCATTAAGCTTTTCGATGTAGATTACATCGCCGTTTTGAACACGGTATTGCTTACCACCAGTTTCAATAATTGCGTACATTTTTTCACCTGCTTATTTTTCAGTCTCGCTACAGAAGGCGTGTGCAAAAAGGGCACAACTTAAGAAGCCCACAATATGCGGCTTAACCATTCTACCATAAGGTTTCCCCTTTGTCAAGCAAAAAAATTGGCTTTTTTAAGGTGTTTATAATTGACATATATACGTATATTGTAGTATAATCTATAAAATACGTTTGGAGATGACGAATATGGTAGAAAAAAGTATTAAAAAATTAGTTTGCTATGGTCTTGAGTGCGGTCTTTTTACCGAGCGTGACCAAATTTTTGTAACCAACCGCATTTTAGAAATTTTAAATATAGACGAATTCGATTGTGAAGAAAACTTCACCGACGTTGATTTAGAGCAAACCTTGAAGGAATTACTCGATTTTGCTTGCGAAAAGGGTCTTATTGACGACAACATTACCGAACGCGATTTGTTCGATACTAAGCTTATGTCGGCTATGATGCCCCGCCCCAGCGAAGTTACCGCTAAGTTTTGGGAGCTTTATAAAGAATCCCCAAAAGCCGCTACCGACTGGTACTACGATTTAAGCCAGAACAGTGACTACATACGCCGTTACCGTATTGCAAAGGACGTTAAATGGGTAACCGCTACCGAATACGGTGACTTGGATATTACAATCAACCTTTCTAAACCCGAAAAGGACCCCAAGGCTATTGCTGCCGCTAAGAACGCAAAGCAGGCGGGTTATCCTAAGTGTATGCTTTGCCGCGAGTGTGAAGGCTATGCCGGTCGCATCAACTTCCCCGCTCGCCAAAACCACCGCGTTATTCCTATCACCATTAACGATACCGATTGGTGTATGCAATACTCACCTTACGTTTACTATAACGAGCATTGTATTGTCTTTAATTCACAGCATACCCCTATGGCTATCAACACCGCTACCTTTAAGAAATTGCTTGATTTTGTTAAGCAGTTCCCCCACTATTTTGTAGGCTCTAATGCCGATTTACCGATTGTTGGCGGTTCTATTTTAAGCCACGACCATTTCCAAGGCGGTAACTACACCTTCGCAATGGCAAAAGCTCCGATTGAAACCGAGCTTTCTTTCGAAGGCTTCCCCGATATCAAGGCAGGCATCGTAAAATGGCCTATGTCGGTTATTCGTCTTTCTTGCGCTAATACCGACCGCCTTATCGCCCTTGCTGACAAGATTTTATCAGCTTGGCGCGGTTACACCGACGAAACGGCATTTGTTTTCGCCGAAACCGACGGCGAACCCCACAATACAATCACACCTATTGCCCGTAAAAACGGCGATATGTTTGAATTAGATTTAGTTCTTCGCAACAACATCACAACCGAAGAGCATCCTATGGGTGTATATCATCCCCACGCAGAACTCCACCACATTAAGAAAGAAAACATTGGTCTTATCGAGGTTATGGGCTTGGCAGTATTGCCCGCCCGCCTTAAGAACGAAATGGCGCTCCTTAAAACCGCTATTTTAGAAAATAAGGATATTAGAGCCGATGAAGTTTTAGAAAAACACGCCGACTGGACAGATGAAATTAAGGCAAAATACACCGATATTAATGCCGATAATATTGACAAAATCATTGAAGATGAAATCGGTATTGTTTTCGCAAAGGTACTCTCTCACGCAGGCGTATTTAAAAACACCCAAGATTTCTTACGCTTTACAAAGGCTGTTAAATAATGTTTTCAACCGTCTTTTCTCAGGTGTTAGTCCTTTTTATACTAATTTTATTAGGTGTTATCTTTGCGAAAACCAAGCTTTTGAAGGACAGCGATGTTAAAGCTATTACAGATTTGGTGCTTTACACCGTAACACCTTGCGTTATTATAAAATCCTTTGTGCGCGAGTTTGATAAAACTCTGCTTAAAAACCTTATAATAAGCTTTGTTGCCGTTTTCGTGGCGCACATTATCTTTATTTTGGTAACAAAGCTGTTGCTTCGCAGTAAAGATATAAACAGGCAAAAGGTTTTGCAGTTTGGTGTGATTTTTTCCAACTGCGGATTTATGTCAATTCCGCTTTTGCAAGCGGTTTTAGGTGACGACGGTGTTTTCTACGGTTCAACCTATATCGCGGTTTTTCAGCTTTTTGTTTGGAGCTTTGGTATAATTACCATGGGCGGAAAAGAATTTATTACCCCCAAAAAGCTAATAATAAACCCCGGACTTATCGGCTTTGCTGTGGCGCTTGTTATATTCCTTTTACAAATTCCCGTACCTAAGGTAATATTTGAGCCGATATCCTATATGGCAGGGCTTAACACACCGCTGCCGATGATAATAATCGGTTACCATTTGGCAAACAGTAATCTTTTATCAGGTATTAAAGACTTGAATTTGCTTTTTGCAACGGTTATAAAGCTGGTTATACTTCCGCTTATTGCGGTGTTTGGTTTTTACCTTTGTGGTCTTAGAGGTACGCTTCCCTTGGCGCTTACAATCTGCGCGAGCGCACCTACCGCGGCAATAACCACAATGTTTTCAACCAAATTTTCACGCGATACCGCCCTTTCGGTTAGAATGGTGTCTTTGACAACCGTTTTATCGATTATAACAATGCCGCTAATCGTTACTTTAGCAGAATATTTACTAAAAGGTTAAATTATGCAAAATATAAACTATGTAAAAGAGCCGACCGACTTACAATGCGGACAAGCAGTGCTTTCAATGCTTACAGGCAAAAGTGTGGACGAAATTGTAACGCTTTTAAATAACGAGCGTGAAACCACCTTAAAGGAAATGTTTTTTACCTTAGATTATTTTGGTTTTTCTTACGAAAAAACTCGCAAAGAGGCCAAAACCAAATCAGACCTTCCGAAAATTGCGCTTTTAAGCCTTGAAACCCCACGTTGTTGGCATTGGTCGCTTTACTTTGACGGCACCTTTTACGACCCCGAGCACGGAGTGCTCAATGACTTTCCCGAAGCTCGACGCAAATACTTTTGGGAAATAAAGGAGAATTTATGTTAGAACTTAAAAATATCTCATTTTCGGCTGAAAATGAAGACGGAGTAAAACAAATACTTAAAAACGTTAACTTAAAAATAGACGAAGGCTTTGTGGTGATTACCGGTCCTAACGGCGGCGGTAAATCCACATTGGCCAAGATTATTGCGGGTATTTTCACCCCAACCGAAGGTCAAATTTTGCTTGATGGCGAAGATATCACAAACCTTTCAATTACCGAACGCGCAAAAAAAGGCATTAGCTTTGCTTTTCAACAGCCCATTCGCTTTAAGGGTATCACCGTGCACGATTTAATCAGTCTTGCCGCAGGTAAAACCATTAGCGTAAACGACGCTTGCGCTTATCTTTCGCAGGTAGGCCTTTGTGCAAGGGACTACATCAACCGCGAGGTTAACGCTTCCCTTTCAGGCGGTGAATTAAAGAGAATTGAAATCGCAACCGTTTTAGCTCGCGGCACTAAGGTGTCTTTATTTGACGAGCCCGAAGCCGGTATTGACCTTTGGAGTTTTAACAACCTTATTAAAGTTTTCGAAAAAATGCACGATACTCTCGGTGGTTCGATTCTTATAATCTCCCACCAGGAAAGAATTTTAAATATTGCAGACAAGATTATAGTTGTTGCAAACGGCACCGTAAAAGAAGAGGGCAAAAAGGAAGATATTTTGCCGTCACTTTTAGGCAAAGCAGACATCGCCTGCAAGGTGCTTACTGCAAGCTGTGAGGAATAATATATGAACAATTACGAATTAGACCTACTTAAAATGATTGCCGATATTGAAGGCACACCATCGGGTGCTTTTAATATTCGTGCAAACGGTGCGCTTGCTTCACGCAGCGTTACCGAAAATATAAATATAAGAGAAAAAGCCGACGGCAACGGCATTGAAATTATAGTAAAGCCCGGCACCAAGGGTGAAAGGGTGCATATCCCCGTTATTATAAGCGAAACCGGCCTTACCGAGCTTGTTTTTAACGATTTATTATCGGCGAAGACAGCGACGTTGAAATTGTAGCAGGCTGTGGCATTCACAACTGCGGAAGTGAAGAATCCCGCCACGACGGTATTCACTCATTTTTCGTTGGCAAAAACGCTAAGGTAAAATACGTTGAGCGCCACGTTGGTACAGGCGACGGCGAGGGCGAGCAGAATATGAACCCCACCACCGTCATCAACATCGCCGAGGGCGGTTATATGGAGATGGAAACCACTCAGATTGAGGGTATCGATTCCACCAAGCGTGTAACCACCGCAAGACTCGATAAGGATGCAACCCTTATCGTTCACGAAAAGCTTATGACACACGGCAAGCAATATGCCGAAACCGATTTTACGGTTGATATGGACGGCGAAAATTCGAGCGCGAATATCGTATCCCGCTCGGTTGCAAAGGATGAGTCAAGCCAGCTTTTCTTATCCACCATTAACGGCAACAACATTTGCAACGGCCATACCGAATGTGACGCTATTATTATGGATAAGGCGCACGTTGCGGCTGTGCCGAAAATCACCGCAAACCACATTGATGCGTCCCTCATTCACGAAGCGGCAATCGGTAAAATTGCAGGCGAGCAGTTAATTAAATTGATGACCTTGGGGCTTAGCGAGCAAGAAGCCGAAGAACAAATCGTAAACGGATTTTTGAAGTAAAAAGGGGTGTTAATATATGGGTTCTTGGGGTACCGCACTTTACTCTAACGATACTTCCAGTGATGTTCGTGATACCTGTAACGAGATATATCCATTAACAAACATTGAAGAAGCCACCCAAATTGTTTTAAAAGAATATTCAGATATTGCAAACAGCGAT
>JAFVTJ010000136.1 GCA_017503305.1 Clostridia bacterium | reverse complement strand
GTTGCTTACAATCTTGAAATGGGTATGAAAAAAGAAATTTATGCTAGATGCGAAGAAGAGGGCGATATTGTTATAAACGCTCGCTTACTGGCTGAAATTTTAAGAAAAATGAATGGTATGCAGGCTGAAATTTCGGCAGACGACCGTCTTAACTGTAATATTAAGTGTAACGAAGCAACCTTTGATATTATGGGTATGGCCGCAACCGATTTTCCTGAAATTCCTACGGTTAGTGAAGTAAATTCGTTTGAAATTGAAGGCAAGATTTTAACCCAAATGAAAAAGGGTACCTCCTTTGCAGCTGCCCAAAGCGAAGGCAGCAAGCCGATTTTAACCGGTATTGATATTTCACTTTTTGATGGCTTTATTCAATTTGTTGCGATTGACGGTTATAGAATGGCTATTAAAAAAGAAAAAATTAATATTGATAAGAATTTTGAGTTTATTGTTACAAGCAAAGCAATAAACGAGGCGGTTAAGCTTATTGAGGATGAAAGTGAGCTTGTTAAAATTAAGGTTGGCGAACGCCTTATAAGCTTTAACGTTAACGGTTATGATTTTATTTCCCGTCTTTTAGAGGGCGAGTTTGTAAATTATAAGAAAACTATTCCCCCCTCTTTCACACAAAAGGTTACCGTTAACACAAGGGATTTAATAAACACTATCGAACGTGTATCACTTCTTATTAGTGAATCCTTTACAACACCCGTAAGATGCTATTTTAACGAGCTTAACGTTATTTTCACCTGTGCTACCTCACAAGGAAGAGCTACCGAAACCTTTAACACAAAGCTTGAAGGCGAAAATTTTGAAATTGGTCTTAATAACCACTATTTACTTTATGCATTAAAGGCTATTGAAGACGAAAATATAAATATTTTATTCAACGGCTCTAACGCAGGCGTACTTATTACACCTACCAGCGGTGATAACTTTAAGTATATGATTATGCCTATGAGGTTGAAATAATGGAATACGAGAAAATTTCTATTAAGGAAGATTTTATTCGCTTAGACAGCGCAATGAAATTAGCCGATATGGTTGTAACCGGTGGCCACGCTAAAATTGTTATTCAAGAAGGCGAGGTTAAGGTAAACGGCGAAGTTTGCACAATGCGTGGCAAAAAGCTTCGCACAGGCGACAAGGTTGAGTTTGACGGCCTTGGATTTCAGATTGTATGATAGTTTTAAATTTAGAGTGTAAAAACTTTCGCAATTTAAGCGACGTTTCAATTACTCCTTGCAACGGTATGAACGTTATTTGCGGCGAAAATGCACAGGGTAAAACCAATTTGATTGAAGCAATTTGGCTTTTTACGGGTGCTAAAAGCTTTCGCGGCAGTAAGGATAAGGAATTTGTTAACTTTGAAAAGCAAAAAGCGGTTTGTAACCTGAATTTTAAAAGCGAAGGTATAGAAAATACCGCAAAAATTGAAATTAGCGAAAAAAGAACGGCCTTTTTTAACGAAACCAGGCAAAAATCTGTAGCAAATTTGGCAGGAAAATTTAATGCTATTATATTTTCGCCAAGCGATTTGCAATTGGTTTCCGACGGACCTTCAAAAAGGCGAAAGTTTATTGATACCGCAATTGGTCAAATTTATCCGACTTATATTAAAATCTTAAAAAATTACACCCGCGCGGTAATACAGCGCAACCAAATTATTAAAGATTTTAGATACGATTCAACAGTTTCGGTTTTATTAGACGTTTTCGAAAGTGAAATTGCCGAAAACGGCGAAAAAATTATTAACCTTAGAAAAAGATATTTGGAAACTCTTAGCGAATTTTTACCAAAGCTTTATGATGGCATTTCTAAGGGAAAAGAAATTTTAGAAACAAATTATATTTGCAGCTGTGAAGAAAATTTGGCTGAAAAATTAAAAGAATCGCGCAAAGAGGATATGTTTTCGGGGGTAACCTCGTGTGGACCGCACCGTGATGATATTGAATTTAAAATAAACGGCATTTCGGCTAGAAGTTTTGGTTCGCAAGGGCAAAAACGCAGCGTTGCTTTGGCGGTAAAATTGGCCGAAGCAGAGGTTATTCGCAAAAAAACGGGTGAATGCCCCGTTATATTGCTTGACGACGTTATGAGCGAGCTTGATAAAACCAGGCAAAACTTTATTTTAAACCATATTGATGGTATGCAGTCGTTTTTAACCTGCTGTGATGAAAGCAATATTGAAAATTTAAAAAGCGGTAAAAAATTTACTGTTAGAAACGGCGGTGTGTTTTAAATGTATATTCACTTAGGCGGCGACCACGTTGTAGCCGAGCGTGATATTATTGGTATTTTTGATTTAGAAAATACCACTGTTTCAAAACATACGCGTGATTTTTTAAAGATTTGCGAACAAAAAAAGCAGGTAATTTATACCTCGTACGAATTACCAAAATCTTTTGTGCTTGCAACAAAACAAAATGAAAACAAGGTTTATATTTCTCAAATTTCTCCTACAACTTTAAATAAACGTTTAGGGATAAATATAAAATAACCTCCATTTGAAAGGAAAAGAATATGAATAACGAAATCACAAATATTGTAAGTGAAAGTTATGACGAAAATTCCATACAGGTTTTAGAAGGGCTTGAAGCGGTTAGAAAGCGCCCCGGTATGTACATAGGCTCTACCGGTGAGCGCGGCTTACACCACTTGGTGTACGAAATTGTGGATAACTCTATTGACGAAGCCTTAGCAGGCTACTGCGATAAAATTACTGTTGAGCTTTTAGACGACGGTATTATTAGAGTAGCTGATAACGGCCGTGGTATTCCTGTTGGTATTAACCCGCAAAAGGGTATTCCTACCGTTACGGTAGTATTTACAATTTTGCACGCCGGCGGTAAGTTTGGCGGTAGCGGTTATAAGGTTTCGGGCGGTTTGCACGGTGTTGGTGCTTCGGTTGTTAATGCGCTATCAAGCTGGCTTGAGGTTGAAGTTTGCAACGGCGAAGAAGTATTTAGACAACGCTATGAGCATGGCAACATTGCAACCGAGCTTGAAGTTGTAGGTAAAACTGATAAAACAGGTACCACAGTTATCTTTAAGCCTGATCCTACAATATTTACTGATACTACACGTTACGATTTTGATACCCTTTTACAACGCCTTCGTGAGCAGGCTTTCTTAAATGCGGGCATTCGTGTTGTTTTAACCGATAGACGTAGCGATGCTGACGTACCCGACAGAGAAGAAGATTTGCACTTTGAGGGTGGTATTAAGTCATACGTTGAGTATTTACTTGAAAAGAGCAAAAAAGACCGCTTAAATAGCGACGTAATCTATTTAAACGGCGTTTCGGGCGATTCTACTGCTGAAATTGCGCTTTTATGGTCTACTGCATACGACACAAAGGTTATGTCGTTTGCTAATACTATTCACACAATCGATGGCGGTACTCACGAATCTTCATTTAAGACTAGTCTTGCGCGTACTGTTAATAAATATGGCCGTAAGTTTAAGTTCTTGAAGGATTCCGACAACAACCTTAAGGGTGAAGATATTTCCGAAGGCTTAATTGCGGTGGTATCTGTTAAGCTTACTGACGCTCAGTTTGAAAGCCAAACCAAAGCAAAACTTGGTAACACCGCTATTGGTACACTTGTTAACAATATTGTAGCCGATAAATTAATGCAATATTTGGAAGACCACCCGCAAGAAGCTAAAATTATTTTGGATAAGTCTATCGCTTCTTCTAATGCTCGTGAAGCGGCTCAAAAAGCGCGTGATTTACAGCGTAATAAGTCGGGTATTGGCGGTAAGGCTCGTATGCCCGGAAAGTTAAAGGACTGTATTTCTAACGACCCCAGCAAGACCGAAATATTT
>JAFVTJ010000135.1 GCA_017503305.1 Clostridia bacterium | reverse complement strand
ATTAAAGTATATTATAAACATAACCTCGGCCACACGTGAGTATGAAGGCGTGGTTATGGGTGCTAGTCCCCGTGGTTCCATTGCTTTAACACAAGCCGCTTGCGGTATGGCAATACTTGAAGGACGCAATTTTGTTACACCTGACGACGTAAAGCGCTTGGCACCCTACGTTTTGGCACATCGTATGATTATGAAAAACCGTTCGGGTGCTAAGGGTACTACTGCTACCGACGTTATTGATGAAATTTTACACACAGTAAAGGTTCCTAAAATTAAGGGTTAATAAGGGGAAGGAATAATCGTTTTATGACGTTAAGGGGATTATTTGTTTGCTTTATTGAATTGTTTTTGCTAATCTTAGCCTTTGGCACCACTATAAGAGAGTTTTTTATTGTTGCTATTTGCGTTGCGGGGCTAATTGCTTTTTCGCTTTTCTCACTCCTTGTGGCAGCTTTAACCGTAAGGGTGGATTCTACAATAAATAAAAAAGCAATTATACGTGGTGACAAGCTTCGTTACACCCTTATTTTAAAAGGGGTTGCCTTATTACCGGTTGCGGCGTATCTTTCTTTAAAAACAACCGAGCTTGAGTTTAATTTAAAAAGCCGCAAACGCCATTCCTTTGTGCTAATGCCTTCTCTAAAGCGCGAGCATGCCTTTGTTTTTGAAATACCCGCGGTGCACATAGGTCTTTGGGAAATAGGAATCAAGCGAATGCGCTTTGAAGACCTTTTTGGGCTGTTTTCTTTTCCGCTAATAAAACTCGGTGAGCGTGAATTTTCGCCCGACCTTACGGTTATGCCGCAAATTCATAGCCTTATTGATGATAGCGATAGCTTAAGTATGGGCGGATATGGTATAACGGCTTTGAAAAATTCAGAAGAGGGCGATTTATTGGGGGATTCGCGTCTTTATAAGGATGGCGACTCGCTTAAACGCATAAACTGGAAGCTTTCGGCTCGCACAAAAACGATTTATACACGTCGTTACGAAACACCCGAAAAGCCAAACGTTGTAATTGTGGTTGATAAGGGCGTTTTGGGTACGGTACTGAGTGATAAGGTTGATATTATAACCGAAACGGCCGTTTCGTTAGCAAAGCATTTTTTAAGCAAAAACTATACGGTAGACCTGATTGCCGTTAGGTCTAAAAAGAGCAGGGAAGTGGATTGTTATACCCTTAAAGAGTATAACGATATTTATAAAATTCAATATTCACTTGCTACGCTCGGCTTTTATAAAACCGAGTCGGAACTGTTTTTAACGCATTTTAAGGATTATGAGCTATTAAAAACAGACAGACTTTATTTGATAACAACAAACCCATCAAAGCAGCTATTAAGTGATTTTGTTGATTTAAATAAAATGGGCAAAATTGCAAAATGTTTTGTGCCCCAATCGGTACTTTCACAGGAAAGTAACGGTAATACCGTGGCCGATTTTCAAGGCGTTTGCACAAAGTTAAGCGCCGTGGAAAAAATAGCCGAGACAGTAGGTGGCGCGCTATGATGGAAAAATTAAAAAATTTAATTTTAAAAAAACCGCCTGCTCGTAAAGAAACCTGGGGCGAGATTTTGTGTTGGACCTTAAGCTGTTGGTTTATTGCGGTTGGTATTTGTCTCATTTTAGATTCGCACCACGGTTTTCAAATAGGCATAGGCTCTATTATTTGGCAAACGCTTTTTGCGGTTGCGGCGGCATACCTATTAACACGCCGTTGGTGGATTGTGGTAATATATTTTGGCATACTGGTGCCCGTTTTCTTTTTAGCAATTTCGCTAAGCGGCGATATTTACGGCTTTTTTGAAAGTGTTGCAAGCTTTATAAAGTGGTGGGCGGCTTCTATGCCGTATGATTCCAAATGGTATTCGGACCAGGGCTTTTATTTGGTGCAAACCTTTATAAACATTGGCGTGGGCCTTTTGTTCTTTATTTCGGCGCGCATAACTAAAAAAGCTTGGGTTATTGTCGGTTTAAGTTTTGTTTTTATCGCCATAAACTATAGCAACGGTTATACAGGCTTCAACGTTTTGGCCGTACCATTTTTATTGGTTGGTATTTTTCCGCTTATTGCAGGGGAAAAATTCCAAAAAATCAAGCCTACAAACGTTAAAAACCATTTTGGTCTTTGGGGTAAAAAGTGGCTGTTTGTAGCGGTTTCAATATTTATGGCGTTTTTGGTGGTGTTAGCTTCCTTGAGTGTTGCAGTTGCGGTAAGTGGCAACCGCCGTTGGAGAATTTGCTCTGACGTGGTGGCAGACGTACAAACTCTTACCGATACCTACACCAACGACCAAAAGCGGCTTAATATAACCTTGTTTGATTTGGGGCTGGTTACTAACAGTAGCTATATAGGCGGTAATCTTTATACCATCAAGCCTGAAATTATTGCTACAACTGACCTTACAGAGCCAACGCTTGTTAAACTTACTACCTTTGATAGCTTTGACGGCGCAAACTGGGTAAACGATTTTAAAAAGTCTTATCGTGTAAATGGCCCATGGCAGGATAAACAGGCGCTTTATTTATCCACACCACTGGCAAATGACGTAGAGTTCTTTAATTCTATAGTGGATATAGCTTATCAAGAAGAGGTTAACATAACCCTTCAAAAAGATTTGAATTTTTTGCCAACCTTTGCTCAAGCCTATAATTTTACAGAAAATACACCAACCGAAAACCCAATTCTTTTTGACGAGCTTGGCAGATTGGTGTCTCATTATGGGCAAAAAAGCGGATATTCGTATTCACTTGAGATTTTTACCTACGACACAAAGGATAAGGTTTTCAGGTCTCAGGTTAAAAGCCTTATAAAAAATTCTTCGCAGAGTGACCCATTTTACAATAAAAATAGTGAAATTTTCAAGGGCTATACTGCGCCGTTTTCAAATTTACCATCCACTTTGGAAAAACGCGTGAATAAAATCAAGGCCGAAAGTAAAACCCCCTATGATGCGGCTTATAAAATTTGCAAGTATTTTTCAAGTGAAAACGGTTTTATCTATACCGAAAAACCGCCTGTATTTTACAGGGGCGACAATGTAGTAGAAAAGCTTTTTGAAACAAAGCAAGGCCACTGCTTGTATTATGCCACCGCCATGGTTGCAATGGCGCGACAAGCGGGAATACCGGCGCGTTTGGCGGCGGGTTATTTAACCATTCCGTCAGAGGATGGCAAGACTCAAATTATAGATAGGTCTTCGCCTTATGCGTGGGTAGAATGCTATTTTGAAAAGATTGGTTGGCTGGCTTTTGACCCGACGCCTGTTGAGGATGTGAAAAAGCCAAAGCCGGAAAAGGGCGACAAGGACGATAATCAAGAACCAAACGTTGACGTTGAAGAGGGAAATGTAGACCTTGATAATCCTAATAGGGATAACGTTACTAAAAAAGACACTTCAAAGATTAACCTTTTAGCCGTTGCGTTAATCACTTTTGCGGCTTTGCTGTTGTTAAGTATTTTGTGCAACATCCTGTTTTCGCAAAAGGCTTATGAATTGAGCGCCGTGCAAAAGCGGTTTAAATCCACAAAGCAACAAGCGGAATTTTATTATCAAGACATTTTGCGCCAGTTTGCTTGGTTGGGCTTTAGCTTTAAAACGGGTGAAACCACAAGTGAGTTAGCTTTGCGCGCTTGCAAGGGTGTTGGGATAGCTAACGCTAATGCGGTTTGCGAAACCTTAAAGGTGGTTGAAGCCTTGCATTACGGCGATTTTGCACCCACTGATGATGAAGTAGCCGCACTTTTTGGAATGCGAAAAGTATTTGAACGAATTTTAAAACGCAAAAATAATAAAATTGGCTACGCTTTAAAAAGGCGACTTTTACTACCGGTGGTAAGTTTAAAGGTTAAAAAATACAAATAAAAAACAGGCTATCCTATTTTTAGGATAGCCTGTTTTTATGGGTTATAATTAACGGCTTGCTCGATAGAATTACTGTGAAATACAAAAAAACCTATCCTTGAGGATAGGTTCTTTAATATTTGGAAAGGTTGTACAAATTCGAAGCCCTTTTATTTTTTGAACTATGTGTTTGAACCCCTACATATTTTAAGATAGTGTTTGATGAATAAATTTTCAGTCTTTTGGTCTGGGACCATTGGGCAGGCGGTTTCCATTTTCATCGCGGTTAATGGGAGTTGCTTTGAGATGAAATTGTATACATCCATCAGCACAAGGAATATTCATTTCATATTTTTCTTTTTCTCCTCTATATGTAAAGTCACCACCACATCGAATGACTTCGCACCATGTGTATACTTTTATCATTGTTTTAGGACACATTCCAGCAGGGCATTCATAGGAAAAAACAAATTTGTCTCCTTTTTCCAAACCGAGCCTACAATGTCCTGCTTTTCCCGATATTGCGGTTAATTCAAATTGCCAATCTTCAGTACACCATTTTTGCATATAAATATCCTCCGTCAAATTCTTATTCGTTGGTTAAATTATACTATAAGTTATATTTATAATCAACGCTTTGCGAAGCAAAGCACATTAATTATCACGGCGAAGCCGTGGATATAATCAATTTCGCAGAAATTGCATATCATCAAAACGAAGTTTTGTATATCATCAACGGTATTAACCGTTGCATATCATCATTGCGAAAGAATTTTTGATACACACCTAAAGGTGTGATGAGATACAAGGGCGGT
>JAFVTJ010000134.1 GCA_017503305.1 Clostridia bacterium | reverse complement strand
TTCCATATAATTGTTTTCCACAAAGGAGAGGACAAATTAACCGTTAAGAGTAAACGATAGTATTTCATACTGATCGGGATTGTCAAAATGTATCGTGATCCTTATAGTTTCGCCCGGTCTTGCATAGTAAATCTTTTCGCCGCTTTCAATACGGGCTTGTTCGGTTTTGCCGTATTTAAGGGGTGCCAAGTTTGCGTATGATGCATCAACCGGCTCACCGGGGGTGATACCTAACTGTGTATCATAAGCATAGGGCCAAAACATAGGAATAAAAATTGCAGACAAGGTGATTAAAACTACCAAGAAAAAGCTAACGGTAGCAACCTTGTTTTTAAGCAAACGCTTAACACCGTCTTTAAAGAAGGTAGTAGACTCGCGCATTTGAACCAAGTATTCCTTCTCAGCATCGGTAGCGGGAGTAAAAGCGTCTAAATTAACGTGTAAGCTGGGGATTGATATTTTTTTCTTTTCCATTTTACTCCACCTCTTTATTCAAGATTAATACGAGGATCAACAACCTTATATAATATGTCGCTAACCATATTCATAATAACAATCAAAGCCGCCAACACAATGGTGGTACCCATAATCATAGGATAGTCACGGTCGGTAATACTGCTAACAAAGGTGCGGCCAATACCGGGAACAGCAAAAATTTGTTCAACAACCAAAGAACCGGTAACAATGTAAGCCAACATAGGACCAAAATAGGTAATAACAGGGATAAGCGCGTTCTTTAAAGCGTGGCCAAAGATAATTTTGCCGCCCGAAACACCCTTAGCCTTTGCGGTACGGATGTAGTCCTGACCCAAAACGTCAAGCATTGAAGAACGTGTTAAACGGGTAATATTAGCCATTGGCGAAAGTGATAAGGTAAGTATGGGCAAAATCAAGCCGCCTTCGGCATTGCCGTTTGCGGGCAATATGCGCCAAACAATTGCAAACAGAATAAGCAACAGCGTACCCATTATAAACGACGGCATAGAAATACAAGCCGTTGTAAATACCATTACTACACGGTCAATAAGCTTATTACGTCTGAGCGCTGCAACAGAACCTAATACAACACCGATTACCAAAGCAATGGCTGCGGCAAAGATACCAAGCTTAGCCGAGGTTTGAAGACCGTCACCAATAACGTCGATAACGTCACGACCACGGTTTTTAAGTGATGGGCCGAAATCGAACTCGGTTACGATATCCTTTAAATAAGTACCGTATTGTTGAAGCAAGGGCTTGTCTAAACCGTATTTAGCTTCAAGCGCTGCTTGTGCTGCGGGAGTTATTGCCTTTTCACTTGCGAACGGACCACCCGGTACTGCACGCGAAACAAAGAAGGTGATGGTAATAACTATCCATACTGTTAGTATGGCCAACACAGTCCTTTTTAAAATGTATAGTAAAGTTTTGGAATTCATCCTGCCTGTTCCTTTCTTTAGTAAGAGCCTCGTTTAAGCGCAAGATTTTTGCACCAAAAACAGTAGAGACTTTGGAAATTTTATATCTAATTGATTATAACACAATTTTTTTATGATTTCAACACATAAATGCGCTAAAGTGTTGGGTTTTTTCTATAATTATGTTGTGCAGATTTTATACAAAACGTAAAATTTATGCATTATATGCGTAAAATATGCATTTTTGCGAAGATTTTCTCTATCTTTAAAATATCTTGCTGCATAAAAAAAGAGCGGTAAGGAGCGTATGCTCCCTACCGCCTTTACAGTTATAATTACATTAACTTAAGGTAGAGTTCCTTAATTTCTTCAACGCTTGTATCGCGGGGGTTACCGGGACGGCAAGCATCATCAAATGCGGATTGTGACAAGAAGTCAACGTCTTCAGCTTTAACGATTTCCTTAAGGTCAGCAGGGATACCAACGTCTGCAGATAACTGCTTAACAGCGTCGATAGCAGCCTTTCTAGCATCTTCTAAAGTCATAGCGTCAACGCCTTCTACGCCCATAGCCTTAGCGATTTCTCTGTACTTTTCGCCGGTTTCGGGAGCGTTGTATTCCATAACGGTGGGAAGAATGATAGCGTTAGCAACGCCGTGAGGAGTATCATATAAAGCGCCGAGGGGGTGAGCCATAGAGTGAACGATGCCAAGACCTACGTTACTAAAGCCCATGCCTGCGATGTATTGGCCAAGAGCCATACCTTCGCGGCCTTCATCGGTGTTTTCAACAGCGCCATGGAGAGATTTAGCGATAAGCTCGATAGCCTTTAAGTGGAACATATCGCTCATTTCCCAAGCGCCCTTAGTGATGTAGCCTTCGATAGCGTGGGTTAAAGCGTCCATACCGGTAGCAGCGGTAAGACCCTTAGGCATGGAAGCCATCATATCGGGGTCAACGATAGCTACAACAGGGATATCGTGAACGTCTACGCAAACCATTTTGCGATTGTTTTGAACGTCGGTGATAACATAGTTAATTGTAACTTCAGCAGCAGTACCAGCAGTGGTAGCAACAGCGATGATAGGAGTGCAGGGGTTCTTAGTAGGAGCAACGCCTTCTAATGAACGAACGTCTGCAAATTCGGGGTTTTCGATAATGATACCGATAGCCTTAGCAGTGTCCATAGAAGAACCGCCACCGATAGCTACGATGCAGTCAGCACCGCTTGCCTTGAAAGCAGCAACGCCGTTTTGAACGTTTTCGATTGTGGGGTTGGGCTTAATATCGCTGTAAATATCATAAGCGATGTTAGCGTTATCAAGAATATCGGTTACCTTTTTGGTAACGTTGAACTTGATAAGGTCAGGGTCGGAGCAAACGAAAGCCTTTTTAAAGCCTCTCGCTTCGATTTCGGTAGCGATTGCGTTAATCGCACCTTTACCATGGTAGCTGGTTTCATTGAGTACAAATCTGTTTGCCATAATGAATATCTCCTTTAAGTTATATATTTTCAATTTTTATAAGGCTGGTATTACCCGACGTACCGCTGGTGTCGCCACCGGTGATAATTATCTTATCACCCTTTGAAAGCGCCAAATCCTTTTCGGCTATCTTTTTAGCGGTGTAGAACAAAACGTCGGTTGAAGTAAAGCGTTCGCAAATAGCGGGAATAACACCCCACGAAAGTGCAAGTCTACGCCAGGTACGCTCGTCCGTGGTAAGACCCAAAATCGGCACAGGCGGGCGGAATCGGGATACCATTCGGGCAGTCATACCCGAAAGTGAGCAAGCCACAATCGCCTTTGCATCAAGGTCAATCGCGATACCGCAGGTGGAATGAGAAACGGCGTCTGCCGAGTTTCTAATTTCAAACGCTGCATTGCGAAAACGTTTGTCATAATGGGTGTTGCTTTCGGTTGTTTCGGCAATTTCGGCCATAGTTTTAACCGATTCAACGGGATACTTGCCCGCAGCGGTTTCGCCCGAAAGCATTATTGCACTTGTGCCATCGTAAACGGCGTTAGCAATATCAGAAATTTCTGCTCTGGTAGGACGCGGATTAGAAATCATTGATTCAAGCATTTCTGTAGCGGTAATAACCCTTTTACCAAGCAAGCGGCATTTAGTAATGAGCTTCTTTTGAATAGCGGGAAGCATTTTAAAGGGTATTTCCACACCCATATCGCCACGCGCAACCATAATGCCATCGCACTCTTTACAAATTTCTTCAATATTATCCACGCCCGACTGATTTTCAATTTTAGCAATCAGTTCAACGCTGTGGGCATTTATTTCCTTTAAATAATTATGCACGTCAATGAGGTCCTGTCTTTTGGACACAAAGGAGCATGCAATATAATCAACTTCGTTTTTTATACCAAAGGCAATATCCTTTTTATCCTGTTCGGAAAGATATTCCTGTTGCATTACCTTGCCCGGAAAGCTCATACTCTTACGGTCGGAAAGCTCGCCGCCAATTTTAACAAGACAGTTAATATTTGCGCCTTCAATGTTTTCAACCTCAAAGGTTAAAAGACCATTGTTAAGCAAAATGGTATCCCCAACCGAAAGCTCGGCCGGTAGATTTTTATAGCTAACCGAAACCCGTGTTTCATCACCCACAACATCGTCGGTCGTGAATGTAAATTTATCGCCATCCTTTAAGGTGATCTTTTGATTCTTAAAGGTTTTAATGCGATATTCAGGGCCCTTTGTATCAAGCATAATGGCAATGGGCAAATTAAGGTCGGTACGCACTTTTTTCACAAGGTCAATTCTTCTTTGGTGCTCTTCATAAGTGCTGTGAGAAAAATTAAGCCTTGCTACGTTCATGCCTGCCTTGCATAAGCCAATCATTATTTCTTCGGTATCGCTTGCGGGACCTATTGTGCAAACAATCTTTGTTTTACGCATATTAAACCTCCGAAATGCACAATCTAAACTATTATATATAGTAACACAATAAAAAGCAAAATTCAAGTTATATAATTTAAATTATATAAAAAAGCTCATTCTCTGCCACTTTACAAAGAATGAGCTTAAAATTTTTAAACACCGGCGAAAATAAGGGCAAATTCTACTTGCCCTTGTCAAGTGGCACTTGCAAAAGGTATATTTGGGGGGATTATCACATTACCCCCAAAAGCTCTAAAACAATTTTGCCCGCAAGCAGTAAAAGCACAACCAAAATTACGGGTCTTACAATTTTAGAGCCGTTTTTAAGGGCTAACCCTGCGCCAATATACTGCCCCGCTATTGCAAAGCCCGCCGCAAGCAAGCCCACGGGAACCAGCACCTTACCCGCCATGAGCGAAGTAAAGAGCGCCCCCAAATTTGAAGAAAGATTTACAAGCTTCACGTTGCCCGATGCAGTACGCACGTCAATTTTTGCAAGGTAGCAAAACACAAGCAATAAAAAGGTGCCCGTACCGGGGCCGTAAAAGCCGTCGTAAGCGCCGATAATTAAAGATGCGCCCCAAACAATACTGCGCCTTAACACCTCGTTAATGCTTTCGCGCTTTTCAGGCAATTGCTTTTTCTTGAAAATAATTACTGCAATTATAGGCAATACAATCAAAAGCAAAAGCTTTAAGTACTTTTCATCCACAATAAGCTGTAGCCGTGTGCCCAAATGCGCGCCAAAAAGCGCTAACACAATTGAAGGCAGAGCCAAAAACCAATCTACACAGCCGTTTTTAACGTAGCGCACGGTAGAAGCCACCGTGCCAATGCAAGACGAAAGCTTATTAGTGCCAAGCGCCAGGTGTACGGGAAAACCCGCCAACAAATAGCACGGCACCGAAATAATACCCCCGCCGCCACCAATGGCATCCATAAAAGAGGCGCAAAAAACGCCCAAGCAGAGTAGCGCTACTACCCATATCGGAAAACCGCAAAAGTCCATAAATTCTCCTTAAAATCAAAAAATATTTACTGTTCAAGTCCGCCCGCTAAAATATAATCCGCCACCAAATCTCGTGCGAAAATAATTTTCTTTTTAATTATAACACAATTTATTTTCTTTGCAATTAAAAATGCACCCGACAGCGTCGACTGCATTTTAAAACTTAGCAAGTGCTAAAATTTTTTATTAAAACCTTTGTAAAAAATTGTATATTTCCGTAATTTCACTCGGCTTTGAAGAAATCAACCAACAGCTTTTATACTCTTCAAACCAATCTTCCACTTTATAATGCCATTCTTCCGATACTACACCGCTAAGTTTAACATCCAATGCCGCCATATTCAAAAGCGCTATTGTATCTGCGGCATTTTTCAAACAAGCAAGAATCTCTTTTTCACCCTTTGCACAACCTAAAGCATCAGAAAGATTTTGTGCAGTTTTTATTGATTTTTCTATTGTTTTTACGTCACAAGGAAAACATTCCGGTGTTCTGCGGTAAACCCAATCGTAGCATTGCAACCACGAAGCGCTGTTATGACAAATTTCAAGTTGTTTTATAAGTTCAACAATATCCACATCAGTTTTGTAAAAGGATGAAGACACCGCCTTGTTAAAAATTTTATCCACTTGCGTGTCAACACTCCAAGCTGCGCAAGCACCCAATATCGTGCCGTAAAGCGAGCATTCGGGATGGGTTGTATGACCGTAATCACCCCAATTGGTATTAAGCATGCCAATTACGCCGTTTTCATAACCGCTTTTCGCCATTGTAAGAATATTAGGCACTGACACAGCGGGTTTTTCAATAAAGGTTGCCCACGACTGTGTACCCGGGCAAACAATTTGCGTAAGCCCGAGCTCACTAATTTTTTTGATATTATCGGTATTGGGGGAAGCATCATAATCCCAATTAAGAAAAACGGTATCTGCAGTCAATTGAGAGAGTATGTGCGGATATTTAAGTGCTATATCCGCCCACATCATAACCTTTTTACCGCAAGCAGTAACGTGATCGATTATTTTTGCAACAAAACCAACGTAGGTATCTGCTACGTTGCTTCCTTTATTTCTGCCGCGGCAAAGGTCAAAGGTTTCGTCACAGCAAATATTAAAATATTCCGAACGGAAAAGGGGTAAATATTGGTCTATTAACGAACAAACCAATTCTAAACTTTCAGGATTAGCCGCATCAATGGTGTGATGTTCCATTCTTTCTTTCCAAAAATGAGATTTATCCTCATAATTTTCAAGTTCGCATAAATGCTTATACTCCTTGCGACTCAAAAGCTCGTAAAGATGGCCAAAGGTAGAAAGCGACGGTTGAAAATCAATAAAGTTTTGATAACAATAGTTATCAATTTCTAAAATATCCTTTGCGGTAAGATAATCGTTTGACGTGCGATTGTCCGATGAAAACTCTTTGAAATCAAAGGTATGCTCAACATAAAACTGCAAGGCGTTTATTTTTAAAGAAGCAAGACGGTTAATAAGCTTTTTAGCACCCTCTACCGAAGGCACTCTACCGCGAGTAGCATCAAAGTAAAAGCCACGGTAACTCATATCGGGCCAATCTTTAATCACAACACCCGAAAGCTCATTTGTGCCCGCTTCTAAAATTTGCAAAAACGTCAATATTCCGTAAAAACATCCGGCATCCGATCCGCCCTCTATTTTCACTCCATTGGCATCAATTTCCAATATGTACTCTTCGGCTTTAATATTTTTCGTTTTACATATTAAGATACTATTTTTCGCCTCTTGTACGGGCGAAAGGAGGTGCTTTTGACCCGTCTTTTCACAAAGCCTTGTCCTTAAATCCTCCGCCTTGGTAACTACGCGTGCATCCAAACCATTTTGCAAATAAATACCTGCGTTTACAAGGTTAAAGGTGCCCTGTGCTTCTTCAATAATTTTAGGGGCAGGAAGAATGTTATATTTCATAATAATATCACCAGTTTCATAGCGAATATCTTATTAATTCAAGTATATGTTAAGGGATTGCGCTTTGTCAAGTCAAAGCGAAAAACAGTCGCTTTTCAAAATAACACCTTTTCACTCACAAATCGATTTTTAACGAAAAATGTCGACCACCCCGACGTAATGCCCACTTGACACCCAAACGAATTGTAAGGTATACTAATAAAAACCAATTCGCAGGAGTAACTAATATGAAACCATATATTATCGGCATTGCCGGTGGCAGTGGGTCGGGCAAATCCACCTTTGCACAGCGTATAAAAGAGGCTTTCCCAAGCCACGTTTCGCTAATTAGCTGTGATAACTACTATCTCCCCCACGACGAATTACCCTTAGAAAAACGCGCAAAGCTTAATTACGATGCACCCGAAGCGTTGGAATTTGACCTTATGGTAAACCATTTGGAGCAGCTTAAAAACGGCGAGGTCGCAAACTGCCCTGTTTATGATTTTACACGCCACACAAGAAGCAGCGCTATAACCGAAATTGAACCCCGCCCAATTATTTTAATGGACGGTATTCTTATTTTTCACGACGCCGCCTTACGCGAATGTATGGACCTTAAAATTTATGTCGAAACCGATGCCGACGAGCGTATTTTGCGCCGTGCGCGTCGCGATATGCTGGAGCGCGGCCGCGACCTTGACAGCGTTATCGATCAATACTTATCTACCGTAAAGCCCATGCACAACACCTATGTTAATCCCACCAAGGTGTTCGCCGATATTATTTTAAACGGCGGCAAAAACGAGCAGGCTTTCCAACTGGTAAAAACACAAATTGAACAAATATTGCACTCCCAAAAAGAAATATAAGCCACTTTATTTAGCAACAAAAAACGGAGGCGCTTCGTAATGAAACGTACTCTTAAGGATAGTTTCCAAAGGTACGAGCATTGCGGGCAAGAGAATTGAGAGAAGTTACAACTTCTCTCTTTTTTCTTGCCCTTCTTTACTTATATATATCCGTACATTCGACTATCGAGCCCTCTTTAAGTACAATTATTGTAGAAACTTAAAGGAGGCTATTTTTATGGGTAAGTTTATTGAAGAATTTTATTACGGCAACCTTGATCCACAAGCACGTAGCACCAAAGAAAACAAGGCCGTGCAGAAACAAATGGAAGTCTTGATGTTAAATGAAGATTACTTAACTGAGAACCTATCGGGCGAAAGCAAGAAAAAGTTTCTTGACTTTTGCAATGCTTGGAGTGTTGTGAACGGTGAATCAAACCTTGATAGTTTTATTATAGGTTTCCGTTTGGGTGCTAATTTCACTTATGATACTTTTGTAAATGATGAAGCTCCATTCAAAGACTTGCTAAAGGAGTGCTAAGATGAAAGAAAAGAAATATTATATCGCATTTGATGATTTTGAACGTCGGGTGGTTGTGAACTGTATGAATGAAATGCGAAACAAACTCATTGCTGACGGAAAGTATACCGATGCTTTGGATGAAGTTTTATTGAAAGTTATTCACTCTAAACAGAAAAAGATTAAAGTAATTTACAAGGAGGTATAATGATGGAACAATTAGCGAGATTTATCGCAGACGAAAGAACTGGGCTCAAATACGAACTGTGCGGTGATTACTATATCATCGCCGGTGAGGATGAGCCTGAACGTGAGCCAATCGGCGTATGGGGTAGGCGGCATTTAAACTATATCCAAAAGCACTGCAAACCCTTCTACAACAAAATGCTTAATGAACATACGCTTTACGATTATCTTCTCCAACTCAATCGTGATGTCGAAGATACATTCAATCGTTTGGTTAAACAAATAGCAGAACGTGAGGGTGTGACAGATAAACTAAAGGAGGACAATCAAATGGAGTGGGTTGCTCGAATGAATAATATCCGCAATAGAGCCACAGAAATCGTAAACCACGATATGATTTACCCCTAACAACAAACAGCGGCAGGGAGAATAATCACCTCTCTGTCGCTATTTTTGATAATTTTGCAAAACCTATTGATATTTAATAGCTAAAGTGATAAAATATCAAGCGATATATAACAACAACTATATTATGGAGGTGCATTATGCCGCCCAGAGTTAAAGTGACAAAAGAAGATATTGTAAAGGCCGCAGTTGATATTGTTCGAAAAAGCGGAGCACAAGCAATTAACGCAAGAACGGTTGCTTCTG
>JAFVTJ010000133.1 GCA_017503305.1 Clostridia bacterium | reverse complement strand
GAAAACGATATAGCAACAGCTATGGATTTTCTTGACGTTAAGGAACGTGTAAAGCTTTTTAGCATTTTAGGTACAGATTCCTTTGCAAACGTGCTTGAATATTCTGAAAATATAAATGAATATATTTCTGAATTAAGCCTTAGAAGAAAATTGTGGATTATCGCTCGTTTGGAACCTGCTACCGCGGCTGATTATTTAAATCAGCTCAGCAAGGAAGAACGCAATAATATAGTTGATTTGCTTGACGAAGAAACTAAGCAAGACATTACAATGCTTAACTCTTACGATGATGATGAAATCGGTAGCAGAATGACTACCAATTTTGTAACCGTAACTACCGACCTTTCGGTGCGCGCAGCAATGCGTGAGGTTGTAAAGCAGGCAGCAGATAACGATAATATTGCTACAATTTATGTTATTGATGACGATGAAACCTTCTTGGGTGCGATTGATTTGAAAGATTTAATTATTGCACGTGAAGGTACCGAACTTTCTTCAATTATTGCAACCTCTTATCCTTACGTTTACGCTTACGAGCTTATTGAAAACTGTATTGAAAGAATTAAAGAATATTCTGAAGACTCTATTCCTGTTTTGGATGCCGATAATAAGCTTCAAGGTGTTTTGATTTCGCAAGATATTACCGAGCTTGTTGAAGAAGAAATGAGCGAGGACTATGCTCGTCTTGCGGGTTTGTCATCAGAAGAAGATTTGGAAGAGCCTTTAAAGAAAAGTATCGGCAAACGCTTACCGTGGCTTGTTATTTTGTTGGGCCTTGGTCTTGTGGTTTCAAGCGTGGTTGGTATATTTGAAGGGGTTGTATCGCATATTGCGATTATCGTTAGCTTCCAGTCGTTAATTCTCGGCATGGCGGGTAACGTTGGTACACAGTCGCTTGCGGTTACTATCCGTGTTTTAATGGATGAGGAATTAAGCACAAAACAAAAGCTATTCCTTATTGGCAAGGAAGTGCGCATCGGCTTTGTAAACGGTGTTATATTGGGACTATTGTCTTTTGCACTTATAGGGCTTTATTTACTCGTTTTCAAGGCTCAACCGGCTACCTTTGCCTTTGCGGTTTCAGCTTGCACGGCATTAGCGCTTTTGGTGGCAATATTGCTTTCAAGCCTTTCGGGTACTATTATTCCTATTGTTTTCAAAAAGATTAAAATTGACCCTGCGGTTGCGTCGGGCCCGCTTATTACCACCATTAACGACCTTGTGGCAGTTTTGGCATATTATGGTCTCGCGTGGGTATTGCTTATAAATATTTTAGGATTATAAAATAAAAAAATCTCCGCTTAGTGCGGAGGTTTTTTATTTTTTGCCTTTTTTGAATATTTCCATTATTCCCATTATTATTAAAAGCAGACCGAAGATTTTACTTGTGATTTTGCCACCTAAGAGCCCTGCCAAATAAATGCCTAAGAGAGAGCCTAAAATTCCGAAAATGGCGATTTTAAGAACGATTTTCCATTTGATTTGTTTTTTAAATGAATAAATAATTACCGACAAAAGACCTATTGGTATAAAGAAAAGTAGATTTATGCCTTGGGCGGTTAACTGCGGGGTGTCGGTGAAAAGGGCGAGGTACAGTATTAAAATACCGCCGCCGCCAAGCCCCATGCTGCCAAGTATTCCTGAAAAGAGCCCTGCTAAAAGGGCGGCAATAGTCATTTCAAAAGCAGGCGTCCGCCTGCATAAAGCATTAATGCACCAAAAATGCGTTTAAGCCATAATGGTGATATTTTTTTAAGCAAATAAGTGCCTAAAACAGCCCCCAAAACACCCGTTGGCATATAAACAAAGGCTTGGTTTAAGGTGACGTTTCCCTTATAAAGATAAATACTCGCCGTTACTATAGTAATGGGCAGTATTATGCCAATTGCGTTTACGTGGCTTTCCTTTTGGGTAAGACCCGCTTTTTTAAGCAGGGGAACTGCTATCATTCCGCCACCTGCACCTAAAATTCCGTTAATTAGACCAATTGCAAACCCTAAACTACCATATAGTAAGTTGTTTTTAATTCTTTTCTGCATAATAACCCCTTAGGTATTTTAACCGCGAAATTTAAAAGTAAACAAACTGTTAAAAAAATTAAATTGGTTGAAAAAAGAATGGGTTTGTGTTAAAATACTCACAAAGGAAGTGTTTTAATGGCTAATAAGCGTAATGAAATTGTTGAAGAACAAAGAAGAGCTAGACAAGAATTTTTAAAGCTAAAGCAAATGCAAAACGGCGAAATAGAGCCTGAAGCAAAGCCTTCGGAAATAGCGGTTATGCCTACCACCTTTAGTGAAAAGCTTAAAAATTATTGGTATCATTATAAATTCCATACCATTATGGCCGCATTTGTGGCATTTTTAATTGCTTTTGTAAGTGTTCAATGCGCTACACGCGAAAAATATGATATTTCTATTATGTATTTTTCTTATACTCCGGCAGCTCCTGCACAAATAACCAGAGCAGAAGCTTATTTTGAAAAATTTGCCGAAGATGTGGACGGTAACGGCGAGGTTAACGTAAAGGTTATGGATTGCAGCTTCAATTCCGAACTTCGTGATATGCAATACAAACATGCCGCATTTTCAAAGGTGCAAGCGGTATTATCGGCCGAAGCCTCTACAGTGCTTTATTTGGTGGATGCACCCGCACGCGAATATTTTGACAATGCGCTTGAAATGAATATTTTTAAAGGCGATTTGATTAAAATGGGGGATGCCTTTTATAAAGAAACCGCCAAGGAGAATTTAACCTTCCCGAAGGATTTAACCCTTGGCTTAAGAGTTATTGAAGGCACCGCGTTTGATGGCAAAGAGGAAGCCGAGAAAGCCTTTGCCTCGGCAGAAAAGTTTTATGAAAAAGTAAAAAAGCAAAACGGTTAATTCCGTTTTGCTTTTTCTTTTTCTAATGGGAAATCCAATCCCAACATTTTATATTTTGCACCGGCTACATTATTTTCGGGAAGTTGTTCCCAAGGGGAATCGCCGATAATGGCTTTAATAGCATCGAGGTTTTCTTTTGTGTCAGTGAAGCCCTTAATGAGCGGTGTTCGAATAATAAACGGTTTGCCGCTTTGCCTTAAAATCTGGAAATTCTTTAAAATAAGCTCGTTGCCAACACCTATATATTGCTTGTGTAAGCTACTATCGGCAAGCTTTATATCCATTATCACAAATTGTAGCTTGTCCAAAACCTTTTTAAAGGTTTCACTTTCGCAATAACCTGAAGTTTCAATGCAAAGATGATAGCCGGATAACTCATCCATAACTTCAAGCAAAAATTCACTTTGAGCTAACGGCTCGCCACCTGAAAAGGTAAATCCGCCAAAACTTTCACCCAAAATCTCAGCACTTTCTAAAAGCTCATTTGCCAATTCCTTTGGCGTTATGTATCTGCCTGCAATGCTAAGGCAGTTATTTGGGCAAACATGCAGGCAACGTGAAAAAGGTTCACATTCAGGATGAGAGCATTTTTCTTTACATTTGCCACAGTCGGTACAGCAGTTTGATTTCTGCATAAGCTGTGGCACGAAAGATAGCCCTTCGGGATTGTGGCACCACATACAGCGAAGCGGACAGCCCTTTAGAAAAACCGTAGTTCTAAGTCCGGGGCCGTCGTGCACCGCCATTTCTTTAATGTCAAAAATTATTCCGTCCATATTTATATAAACTGTAATTTAACGGCACGGGCATTATATTCGGCAATTTTTTTACCGCCGTTGTCGTTGGGGTGTAATCCGTCAATAAGGTCGCGTCCGTTTTTATTCCATTCTTCGTATATACCACAAATTCCGCAGTTAAAGGTATCTACAAAAACCACGTCTGAAATACGGTCACAAATGGCTTTTATAAGCTGGCCTTTAAGCTTAATTGAAGCAAACGTACGAATATTTTCGGCGGCTTGCACAGGTGAACAGTAAAAGATTTTAGCTTTTGGATAAAGCCTTCTTAAATGTTCGTACGTGTAGCGCATTGAACCGGCAAAGGTTTTGCGGTCTACCTTCTCTAAAGGCAGGGTGGTTTGGTCGTTATTTATAAATTGTGTATTTATTTTATCGGCAGTGGGGAGTTTTTCGGGTATAGCGTCGTTAGTGCCTGCCGAAACAAAAATAACATCAAAATCATCGTAGGCTTCATCCCTTTTATATAAAGGGTGGGTTTCGTCTTTAGCACGAAGAACCTTTTCAACCTGATTACAAATTGTGTTATTTGGTCCACCGCCGTCTTCTTGGCGCCACACCGGCTCACCATCGTAAACGGTATCCACAAAATCGCACCAGCGTGAGCCGCTTACGGCTATGTTAATGTGATGTTCGGGTTTTATTATTTCATTAAAATATTTAACCCACACGTTAAGATGAGTGATGCTATCGCCCATAAACAAAACTTTCATAACTTACCCTACTATACGGTGTATGCTTGACGAGCAATTACATGGTCTTGATATTCTTTATCAAGTTCAACGAAGTATGCGCTCCAGCCCCAAATACGAACAACTAATTGTCTGTAATTTTCGGGGTGTTGTTGAGCGTCAAGCAATTGTTCAGTATTAACGGTGTTAAGCTGTAATTGGTGACCGCCAAGCTCAATATAACGCTTAACAAGAGCGGCAACCTTATCAATGCCGTCTTCGTCTGCGAATACGCTTTGGTGGAATTCAAGTGTTAAAGGACCGCCGTTCATAGCGTTTTCAAAGTGTTGCTTGGACATAGAAGCGATAACCGAAACCGGACCCTTAACCTTAGCAAAAAGGCTAACTGAATAGTTAGTACCAAAGGGTTCTTTAGCGTATCTGCCATCGGCCGAGGCGCCGATTTCGTTAGCGTGCCACAAGTAGAACATTGCGCTACCGGTACCTGCTCTGTAAATACCGCCGCGGCAGTTTGTTTTGCCTTCTAAGCACTTAGCAAAGCTATCCAAAAGCTCGGTTGCAATGCTGTCAACAAAGTCGTCGTTGTTGCCAAGCTTGGGTGCTTCGTAGCGAAGGATGGGTAACAACTCGCTATGCTTTTCAAAGTTAGAATCAATAGCCTCTAAAAGTGTGGCTTTATCGATTGTCTTTTCTTCGTAAACGTATTTCTTAATAGCTGCCAAAGAGTCAGCCGCGGTTGCAATACCTGTACCGTGAATACCAAAGTTATTGTATTTAGCGCCGTCGGCAACGTTGCAACCAAATAGCACGTTCATAAAGGGAGAGGGAACAAACCAAAGGTTCTCAATACCTGCGCAAATGCGGTCGCATTCGTTTTGCATTTCGTTCTTAACCTTTGCAAAAAGCTCTTCATAGGTTTCACATTCCATAAATCCGTTATGTAAAACGGTGTCAACTGCCTTGGGGTAGGACATAGCTCCGATGTTATCAACGTCGGCACCAACATTTGGAATAATAAATTCCCAACAAGCTGCAACGGTGTAGTTTACGGCATCCTTAAATTCGTAGCCCAATTTTTCGAGAGCGGGGATAACAAGGTCATCATTGGAATATTGCGGGAAGCCAAGACCTGCACGAGTCAAATGAGTGCCCTTAACAAAGATATCTAAAGGAGTGTCCTTATTAACACGTAGGTTAATCTTGGGGTCGATAAGCTTATTATTGCAAGAAGCTTCCATACAAAGCTCGGTCAAAAGGTTGAAAACGTATTCGCGGTTTTCGTCAAGACCGCCTAGCATCATACTCTGACCGTTATCGCCTTGCTGTACGCCAACGTAAATATCGCTGTCCTTATTGAAGGATAAGAAGAAATCTTCCAACAATTCGAGAGCGGTTTCACGGGTGTATACGCCCTTTTCCATATCAGCCTTTAAGTAGGGGTAGATATACTTATCAAAACGACCTACGGTGTTGTGATAGTTGCCTTCAAGCCAGAGTGAAAAATGGATAATACGGAAGAACTGTAAAGCCTCGCGGAAGTTGCGAGCAGGGTAGCGCGGTACTTGGGTTAAAATTTCAACCAAGTCTTCGCGACCTTGTGCTTTTGCTTCTTCCAAATACTTGTCGGATAATTTGATAATATTATCAATAGCGCGGCGGCTGTATTCATCAGCTTCTTCGCGTGCGGCGAGAAGACCCTTTGCAATTAAATCGTAATAATTGGGTGAAAGGTTAGAAATATAGCCAAGTTCATGAATGTAGTATTTATCTTTAAGTTCTTTCCATTCGTCTTCGGTGAAAACATCGGGGATGTTAGCAACTGTGCGAAGGAAAACAATTTGCTCATCGGGCAAAATTACTGCCTTTTCTTCGTTGCACATACGCTCAAAACGGTCTGCCATACGCTCAATCGGAGTAAGGCCTTTTGCTTTATATTCTTCACCTAAGTTCCAGTCAACAGTGTGGCGGAAAACGTGGTGTTCTTTGCCTACAATAAATTTGTAAAGATTAGTATTTGCTAACATAGATTACCTCCTATTATTTTGTGATTTTAATATAACATAACGCGATCGAATTTTCAAGCATTTTAGTATATAAATATATACTAAATTATTCGAAAGTAAGCTCGCAATTTAGTGCTTTTTGGCAGTCTGTAAGGCCATTTTCCAAAATAGCCTTTGTGCGATTGTAAGATTCGGTTAATTTTGAGGCTAAATTGGGGTATTTGGCGGTGGCGGAATTAAGGTCTTCAATGGGGTAAATAGTGTACTTATAACCACCCGATTGATACTTGTAAACCCAAGTGGGAATAACCTTTATTTTTTCGAGCGAAACGGTACCGTCTTTGCCTGATTTTTTAAGGGTGTATGAGAACATTACGCCGTCTTCGGTGTGTCCCTTGCGGGCACTGCTTATAAGCTCGCGGCGTTGGTTAGAAACGGCGTTGCCGAGAGAGTAAATACAAATGGTGGTGTTTGTGGAATCTTCCGAATGGATAAGCT
>JAFVTJ010000132.1 GCA_017503305.1 Clostridia bacterium | reverse complement strand
GGTTTGTCGGCTCGTCCAAAATCAAGAAATTAGGCCTTTTTTGGAAAATTTTGCAAAGAGCCAAGCGCACACGCTCCCCGCCCGAGAGCATATCTATCGTTTTGAAAACGTCCTCACCGCTGAAAAGGAATGCGCCCAAAGCGGACCTCGCTTCAAAATCGTTAAGCGCGGGGAAAGCCGACATAAAATCTTCTAAAATAGTATCAGACGAAGAATAAAGCGCCATTTGCTGATCAAAATAGCCGATACTAACGCGTGGACCGAACTTATACTCACCCGAAAGGGCGCGAACACTACCCATAAGGGTTTTAATAAAGGTCGATTTGCCAAGTCCATTACCGCCTATTATACCGATTTTATCGCCCCTTTTGACTTCGAGGTTAACGGTTGAAAGCACGGTGTCATAACCAACACCCAAATCCTTTACTGAAAGCACATCCTTAACGCCGATATCGTAAGGCTCAAAATCCGCGTGGAAGGTCTTTAAATCGGCCTTTTCGGGATTTTCGATTAAATCCATACGGTCAATTTGCTTTAACTTGCTTTGCGCCATAGCCGCCTTTGTGGCTTTGTATCTAAAGCGGTCTACCAAATCTTCTAATCTTCCGATTTCCTTTTGCTGTGCTAAAAAGTCTTTTCTTTGCTGTTCGCGAACTATCTTTTTTTGCTCGGCAAATGCGGAATAATTGCCATTATACTTATATGTTTTGCCGTACTCAATTTCGTAAACAGTGTTAACAGTGTTATCCAAAAACATACGGTCGTGCGATACCACAACAAACGCCTTTTTATAAGACTTTAGGTATTCTTCAAGCCACTCCACCGCCTCAATATCGAGGTGGTTAGTCGGCTCGTCCAAAAGCAAAATATCCGGCTTAGAGAGTAGCAATTTCAAAAATGCGATTTTAGTTTGCTGACCGCCCGAAAATTCACTTAAAGGGCGGTTTTTATCGTCAGCGAAGCCAAATTTCTTTATAGCGTTTTCGTACTCTCTTTCAAAATAGAAACCGCCTAAATTTGTAAAGGTATCAAGCAAATTGGTGTAATTTTTAATATTTTCAGGTGACTGGTCGGCTTCCATTACGCTTTGCGCGTTATCAAGCTTTGCTTTTAAATCAAGAATTTCACTATAAGCCGAGCGCACCTCTTCTAAAAGCGTTTTACTAAAATCGCTAAAAGTAATTTGCGATAAATAACCAATCGTAATATTGCCCGATTTTGCAAAAAAGCTATTTTGGTCGCTATCAAGCTTTACTATACTGTGTTCACCCGAAATCAGCTTTAAAAGGGTGGTTTTTCCGCAACCGTTACGGCCGACAACCGCAATTTTGCTTTGGTCGTTAATTTCAATATTAACCGCTTTTAAAATCGGCTCGCCCGATAATTCAACAACACCGTTTTGAATTTTAAGCTGCATAAAAATCCCCTTTCTCTAAAGTTTAAGGCGGACAATAGTCCGCCTGCTTTTTAAATAATTGCTGCGTTAGATTTTACGAAATCAAATACCTTTTCACTTACAACAATGCTTTCTAAATACATTTCACCCAATTGTTCAATAACGTCAGCACGTGTAGCCGAAGTATCACCGCTGTTTGCAATAATTTCCTTGATTTTTGCTTCAACGTCTTCCCCAGTAACGGTCATACCTTCTTTATCGAGAATAGCATACCAAACCATTTGTTGCTCCATTAAAGGCTTAATTTGGTCTTCCTTTATTTCGGTTTCAAAGTCTTCTTCCGTTTTCTTTATATTCTCTAAATATTCCTTCATAGTCATATTATAGCTTGTTTTAACATTTGCTTCTATAGTTTCATAATAGTAGTTATACATATTTTTAAGATCGGTCTTGGAGTGTTTTTTTACCTTAGCATTTTCTAAAACCATTGCTATAATGGTTTCTTCAATTGCTCTTTCTTTTACATTTTCTAAGTAATCCTCTAAGGTTTTGTAGTTTAATTTTTTATAATATTCCTTAGGTTCTTGAGCAATTTTCTTATCGGTGTAGTTGATCTTAACTGTGAAAACAACCTTTTGACCCGCTAAATCAGGGCTGTCATAGTCCTTGGGGAAGGTAAGCGGTATAGATACAACAGTACCAACCTTAGCGCCTATAAGGCCCTCTTCAAAGCCGGGAATAAATGTGCCCGAACCGATTTTAAGGTCATACCCTTGCGCTGTACCACCTTTGAATGCAACACCATCCTTTTCGCCAACAAAGTCAATATTAACCGTGTCGCCATTTTTTACAGTGCCCTTATAAAGTAAGTTGGCTTCAACGTCATAAGCAATTACTTCATTAGTAGCTTTCTCAAAATCAGCCGATTTTGTATCAACCCTAATGCCCATATAATCGCCTAATTCAACATACTTATCAAGGTTAAGATTGTAAAGCTTTCTACCCTTGTCCTGTTTGCAACCTGCAAAGCTTAATAATAAAACCAAAACTAAAACTACACTTAAAATTCTTTTCATTTTCAATTCTCCTATTTACTTAATTCGCCTGTAGATGCGGCTTTTAAATATGCGTTTATAAATCCGTCAAGGTCGCCGTCCATAACGCCATTTATATTGCCCGATTCAAAGCCTGTGCGGTGGTCCTTAGCCAAGGTGTAAGGCATAAATACATAAGAACGTATTTGCGAACCCCACGCAATTTCCTTTTGAACACCCTTGATATCGTCAATTTTTTCAAGGTGTTCGCGTTCCTTAATTTCCAAAAGCTTGGATTTTAGCATTTTTAACGCCATATCTTTATTTTGGAACTGACTACGCTCGTTTTGGCAGGCCACCACAATACCTGTAGGTATGTGGGTAAGACGTACCGCCGACGAGGTTTTGTTTATATGCTGACCGCCCGCACCTGACGAACGGAAAACATCCATTTTAATATCCTCTTCCCTAATTTCGATGTTCATATCATCGGTAATTTCGGGCATAACTTCCAGCGAAGCAAAGGAAGTATGCCTTCTTCCCGAAGCATCAAAGGGAGATACACGCACAAGACGGTGCACGCCCGATTCACTCTTTAAATAGCCGTAGGCATTTTCGCCCTCGATTGATAAAACCGCGCTTTTAAGACCTGCTTCGTCACCATCTAAAAAGTCGAGTAATTGTGTTTTAAAGCCGTGGCGTTCGGTCCAACGGGAATACATACGAACAAGCATTGAAACCCAGTCCATAGCTTCCGTTCCGCCTGCACCCGCATGGAAGGTAAGAATGGCATTATTCTTGTCATACTCGCCTGTAAGCAAGGTTTGAAGCCTAAGTGAAGCCAAACCATTTTCAAATTCGGCAAGGGTTGTTTCAATCTCGGGAAGTAGGGACAAATCGCCCTCTTCATCACCCATTTCAATTAAAACACCCAAATCATCAAAGGTAGAGCACAAGCCGTCGTAAGCGGCAACTGTGTTTTTAAGTTTACCTGTTCTTTGCAATATTTTTTGAGAATTTTCCATATCATCCCAAAAACCAGGTGCGCTGGCCTTGGTTTCAAGCTCTTCAATTTCGCGCACAAGATTTTCGTAGCCTAAGGCACTTTTAAGGTCGCGAAGCTCTGCTTCACTGCCTGAAAGCCTTAAGCTCAACTGCTCAAATTCAAGCATATATTCACCTCTAATTAAGTTTTAAAACAAAGGCGCACCAGTTGTCCTTATATTCTTCCTTAACAACTGTAAAGCCCTTTTGCTTAGCCGCCGCAAGCACGTCGTCCTTACGCATATCGATAATGCCCGATATAATAAACACGCCGTCTTCGGTCATAAAGTCTTCTACGTTTTCGAAAAGTCTTATAATAACGTCAGCCACGATATTAGCGCAAATAACCTTGTATTTGCCGCTAATTTTATCTGCCAAGTCGCCTACAATAAACTCGCACTTGTCGGAGATATTATTGATTTCAGCATTTTCATTTGCAGTTTTAACCGATTGCGCATCAATGTCAACACCAATGGCTTTCTTAGCGCCCAAAAGCACCGATGCGATGCTCAAAATACCGCTACCTGTGCCGATGTCTAACATTTCGGTGTCGGCTTCAATATAATCCTCTAAAAGTGAAAGGCAAAGCGAGGTTGTAGCGTGGGTACCTGTACCAAATGCAGCGCCGGGGTCAATATTAAGCACTACCCTGCCATCTTTATTTTCGTAAGTTTCCCAACTGGGAACAATAACCAATTTTTTACCGATTTCACTTGTGTGGAAATATTTCTTCCAATTTTCATTCCAGTCGCTGTCATCAACACCGATTGAGGTTACTTCAAAATCGATTTTTTCAGCAATAAAGCGTTGCTTTAAAAATTCAATAGCCTCAAGCGCATTATCACATTCCGAAATGTAGATGTGAATAAGCGAGAAGGTACGGTCCTTTGCTATAAGCTCCTCATCAATCAAATTGATGTGTGCGATTTCTTCGGCCTTTTGCTCCAAATCGGAATAATCTTCGATATAAATGCCATAAGGCACGGTCATATTTGCTATTGCCGCCGCTAAATCGGTATCTTTTTGCGGCACTTTAATTGTAATTTCAGTCCAGTTCATTAAATACTCCTAAAATTTCTTGTTGTGATGCGAACACAGTGCCCTGCACCATACCGTTTCTTCCACCGCCACGAACGGTGAATTTGGTTTTAAATTCTCTAAACCAATTATCAAGTTCCCCCGCTTCACCGCAGATTGCAAAACAGTATTCATTATCCTTGCCACTAAACACACCGCGTATACCGCCATGTGATTTACAAAGTGAATCGGCAAAGATCTGCAATTCTTTAATTTCTAAATCTTCTTCAAAAACTGCAGTCTTATAAGCATTAGGTTTAAATGAAGCGATTTTACTGTCCATAATTTGTTTTTTAAGACCTGTCAACTTAAATTTAAGTTCACTAAGATTACCCATTAAGCGCTCAACGCCGTCGGCTGCTTCGTGTTGCTTAATAGCAAGCAAGCCCGATATTTTGCGAAGATTGTCGTACTTTTGGTTATAATCGGCAAGGGCGCGGTAACCACATTTCATTTCTATTCTAACACCGCCACGCAGCTTTTCGCTATCGAGCAACTTAATAATACCTATTTCACTAGCTTCGTAAACATGTGGCGCGCAACAAGCACAAGCATCCACACCTTCGATTTCAACAATACGCACAGCGCCGTCAATCTCCTTTTTACTGCAGTAAACAAGCTTCGACAAGGTTTCCTTGTTGGGGTAATATGTAACAAACTTACTGTTAGCAAAAACGGCTTCATTAGCCAATTTTTCAATTTTTAAAATTTGTTCGCGGTTTAGGGGCTTGTCAAAATCAAGGGTTACCAAATCGCAAGACAAATGAAAACCCACGTTTTCACAGCCAAACAGCTTATGCGCCACACCTGAAACAATATGCTCGCCCGAATGCTGCTGCATAAAATCAAAACGGCGTGCCCAATCAATCACACCTGTAACCGTTTTGCCTTTTTCTAATTTTTCGGGGGTGTAATGATAAATTACCTCATTATCAATTTGCACGTCCACAACCTTAACACCATCAATCTCACCCATATCGGAGAGCTGTCCGCCGCCTTCGGGGAAAAAGGCGGTGCGGTCTAAAATGGTTATAAAACCGTTTTCGCTCTCGTAAGAATCCACAACCGTCGCAGTAAATTCAATTTGGTGGGAATCTACATCATATAACTTTTCGGTCATTGTAATTTTTCCTTTACTATATAAGCGGCTTTATAAATATCGCCACCGCCCATTGTTATAACTATATCGTTTTCCTTTGCGGTTTCAATAATCTTGTTTGCGATATTTTCGAATCCGTCAACTATAACTGCATCTGGAAGCTCTTTTGCAATATCTTCGGATGAAATACCCCAGCTATTAACTTCGCGTGAGCCCATAATGGGGGTTAAAATAACCTTGTCAGCAATAGATAAAGCCTTTATAAATTCATCCTTCAAAAGTGCTGTACGGGAGAAGGTAAAGGGCTGAAAAACCGCAATAACGTTGTTATAAGAAAGATTTTTAGCGGCGGTAAGGGTTGCGGTAATTTCGGTTGGGTGGTGGGCGTAGTCGTCTGCCAAGCACCAATCGTTATATAGACCTAAAAATTCAAAGCGTCTGCCGGCACCTGTAAACTTTTCTAACGCATCTTTAATACCTTGCGGTTCAACACCCATATCGTAAGTCACTGCAAAAGCCGAAAGCGCGTTTAAAATGTTGTGGTGACCGGGGATGTGAAGCTCCAAGTTAATAAGTTTTTCTTCGCCCTTGCAAACGTCAAACGAAAAACCAAACTTGCCCTTTTGAATGTTATTGGCATAAAAATCATTAGTTGCTTCTAAACCAAAGGTTATCTTTTTAACTTTAGCATCATCGCAAGCCTTTACGGCAAGCGAGTCG
>JAFVTJ010000131.1 GCA_017503305.1 Clostridia bacterium | reverse complement strand
TGTCACGCTTTTACCATTGGCGGCACAAAAAACGGTCTGCTGTTTGGCGAAGCATTAGTTATTACCGAGCCTTCACTTATGCCCTCTTTCCGCCGTTGTATGAAGCAACAAGGCGCTATGCTAGCCAAGGGACGTTTGCTTGGCGTACAATTTGATACCGTACTGGAAAATGGCCTTTATCAACAATTAGGCCAACAATCCACCGAAACCGCCAAGCTTCTAGCGGACGGAATGGAAAAATTGGGAATACCCATGCTTATAAATAGCCCCAGCAATCAGCTCTTCCCCATTTTGAGTAATGAAACTATTGAAAAGCTTAGCGAAACGGTTTCCTTTGAGCATTGGAGCCGGGTTGATGCCACCCACAGTTGTATTCGCTTTGTTACCGCTTGGCACACAACAAAAGATGAAGTAAATGAACTGTTGGCTTTATTGCAACAACTAACTTGCTAATTACAACATATAACAACGAGGGAAATTATGAAGGAAGTATTAGAGCAATTAAAGGAACGCAAATCTGTGCGAGTATTTACCGAAAGGCAAATCACACCCGAAGAGGTGTCCGCCATTTTGGATGCTGCGGTAAATGCCCCAACGGCAGGCAACCAACAGCTTTATACCATTATCAACGTAACCGACCCACAGCTTAAGGCCAAGCTTGTAGAAAGCTGTGATAATCAACCCTTTATTGCAAAAGCACCGCTTGTGCTTGTCTTTTGCGCCGATTGCCGTAAATGGTATAACACATTTTTAGAATATGACTGCAATCCGCGAAAGCCCGGTGTAGGCGATTTAATGCTTGCCGTAAGTGACGCTAATATTGCCGCGCAAAATGCCGTAGTTGCGGCTCATAGTCTTGGCATTGGCTCTTGCTATATTGGTGATATTATGGAAAACGCCGAACAACAGCGCGAAATTCTCTCTTTACCGCCCTACGTCTTCCCTGCCGCTATGCTCGTTTTCGGGTTTCCAACTAAGCAGCAAATAGAACGCGAAAAACCACCCCGTTCGCCAATGCAGTATATCGTTCACGAAAACGGTTATCGCGATATGAACGCTTTAGAACTTAAAGAAATGCTTTCGCAAAAAGCGGGCGAGCGCGACTTTAACGAATGGATAAAAGCCTTTTGCCAAAGAAAATATAATTCCGATTTTTCGCGTGAAATGACCCGCTCGGTAGAGGTTTTTCTTAACGATTTTAAAGAATAGCGCGATATTCGTTGCATATCATAAATACAACACAAACATCTAGAAAAAAGTTAATCCCCACCAAATTGGTGGGGATTTTTATTTTTAACATTCATCTATATTTTCACGCTTAAATACATCCGAAGCAAAAAACTGCTCGAGACTTATTTCTAAGCCATCACATATTTCATATATTATTCTAAGTTTCATACTACGATAAGAACACTTCATTATCGTACTTAGCGTAGACTGCGGAACACCTGTTTTCAAATATAACTGATATTGTGTTATTCCACGTTCTTTACATAGTTCTTTTATTCTATAAGCAACTGCTTCATTTAATTTCATCATTATCACCTTATACTTCATTTGCTCGATAATTCCATAAATAAGTATAGGTAAATGTCGATAAAAAATACTTCGTGTACTTGATATTTTAAATAATTTGTGTTAAAATCTTTTTCGAGGTGATTTTGTGACCCGATTATCTTGTGAAAATGAATTTTGCATATATCAAAAACAAGGAAAATGCATTTTAGAAAACGTGCAGCTCGATATACAAGGGAACTGCACAGATTGTACATATATCAATATTGAAGAAGATTCTTTAAACAACTTAAAAAACAATACTTTAAAAAATTTAGTATTATAAAATCTCCCCATTTACCTGTTATGATATTGTTTTCTAAACCGTTAGTAACAAAAGTTAATCCCCACCAAATTGGTGGGGATTTTGCGTTATTTATTCTTTTCGTTTAATCTTTGCTCTGTCTTTTCTTCTAACTGAATTTCCCAATGAATGATAAAAGCCAAAAGTGCACGAATTATAATTACAATACCGAGTATTGCCAATTCTTCAAGGTTGTGAATAATAACCGTTTTTATAATTTCGGCACCCATTTTAAATTCCAAAGCCAAAGAAAGCGCTTTGCCAAGGTCAACCACCACGTGAAAGCCCTTCTTTTTGAAAACGTTTCTAATAAGCCTTACAAGCGCACGGCAAGAACCGACAATAATAATCACAATGCCGATTAGTTCTAATATACTGGCCGAAATTTCTGCCACGGGATGTAAAAAATCTTTAATATATACTGCAATTTGTTCCACTTAATAGCACCTCTAATTCGTGTTAAAAGTCAATTATATATTATATTATCGCCATGTGCTTGTCAATATAAAACCTTAATATGCATTATCTTTTGCCAAATTTCCGTTTTTGTGGTTTTGTATTTGTTGACTGTTAAAGTTATATATGCTACAATTTTAAAAAGACTTTCGAAAGGAGTTTGCTTATGTCTAAACGGTTATTTTGCGAAATTTCTCCCTTAACCTACAAAATATCCACCTTTAAATGTCGATTTGTAAGACACCTTAAAAATCTTTCTGCCAAACGGCATTTTGCAAATGTAAAGCAGGAAGAACCTCTGCCTGTGGTTATTTATAAGCACAACTCACTCATAAGGCGTAAGCTCGGCAATGTGGACCTGCAATTGCAAGAAAACAAAGCGGTAAATCTATCCCTTGCTACACCAAAGGTTAACGGTGTTTTAATTCGCCCGGGTGAAACCTTTTCCTTTTGGCATTTGGTTGGCAGCACCACGGCCGCCAAAGGATACAAAAACGGGTTGACCATTTCTAAAGCGGCAACAACCGCAGGTATCGGCGGCGGTATGTGCCAGTTTACAAATTTAATTCATTGGATGGTTTTGCACACACCTTTAAAAATTGTTGAGCACCACCATCACGACGGTTTTGACCTATTCCCCGATTTTAATAGACAAGTCCCCTTTGGAACAGGCACTTCAATAGTGTATAACTACCTTGACTACCGCTTTAAAAACGAATCGGATATTACCTACCAATTAGTTACATACGTTACTGATACTCATTTATGTGGCGAACTTCGTGCTTGTGATAATTTGCCTATAAAATACCACATTCAAACCGAAAACGAGCATTTTGTTCGCCTGGATAATGACGTTTACCGCAAAGGTCAGGTTTATCGCACCTGTATAGACAAAGCATCCGGTAAAGAACTATCCCGCGAACTGATTCGCGAAAATAATGCAAAGGTTATGTATGACACAAGTAACCTTTCGGTTATAGATTTATAAAAGATACTAAACACCCTTGCCAAAATTGGCAGGGGTGTTTGTCAACGCGCAGTAGGTTGCATATTCGTTCTAAATTATTATAATAAATCTATAAAGGAGTGAGGAACAGTGGATACTTATATAACGGGAGCCACAATTAAAACCCTGCGTGAGAAAAAAGGACTTACCCAACTGCAGCTTGCAAATATGCTTGGTGTTAGCAGTAAAGCCGTTTCAAAATGGGAAACTGCAAAAGGCCTGCCAGATATTACTCTAATAGAACCATTAGCCAACTCACTTTCGGTTTCGGTTATGGAGCTAATGACAGGTAACGCCGTTTTTAATAAAAATATTTCTTCCAATATGTTACGTTCGAAATTTTACGTTTGTCCGGTTTGCAGTAACGTTATCAGAAGTTCGGGCGATGCAGTTATAAGCTGTTGCGGCATAAGCTTGCCGCCGCTTGAAGCCGAAAAAGCAGACCAAAACCACCAAATAACAATAGAAAAGGTGGAGGATGAGTTTTTTATAACGGTTAACCACCCTATGACAAAATCACATTTTATTTCATTTTTGGCGTATATCACTACCGATAAAGTGCAATTTATAAAATTTTACCCCGAAGGTAACGCCGAAACCCGAATTCAGCTTCGCGGAAGCGGATATTTGTATATTTACTGCAATAAACACGGTTTAATGAAGCAAAAAATTTAATTAGTAAATTCTTTTTTAAAAAGTCTTTTCTTTTTAAGCAAACTGTGATATACTCTTAGTAAGTTTTTGCAAAAATTTGTTTACTTTTATCTAAGGGGGCTAAATAAGATGAAGATTTTATCAATCGGTAACAGCTTTTCACAAGATGCACAGCGCTACCTGCACCAAATTTCAGAAGCTGACGGTATGGATATTGAGTCCGTTAATCTTTACATCGGCGGATGCCCGCTTTCGATACATCACAGCAATATGCTAAGTAACGCTATAGACTACGACCTTGAAATTAACGGAAGCTGTACCGGGATAAAAATTTCTTTAAAAGAGGCCTTGCTAAAATGCAATTGGGACGTTATAACCCTTCAACAAGCAAGCTATAAATCCCCCTATTACGAAACCTACCAACCCTATTTGAACGAATTGGTTGCATATATACGTTCACTTGTGCCTAATGCTAAAATTGTTATACATCAAACCTGGGCTTACGAGCAGGGATGCCCACGCCTACTTGAAGAATTAAATTATAAGCATTATAAGGATATGCTTAGTGATATTAAAAAAGCCTACAAGCAAGCGGCGAGCGATATTAACGCCGACGGTATTATTCCCTCGGGCGAGGTTTTTGACGCCTTGCTTGAAAACGGAATTGAATCGGTGCATAGCGACACCTTCCACGCAAGCTTTGGCCTTGGCAGATATGCCCTTGGCCTTACTTGGTACAAATTTTTAACAAGTAACGATATAGAAAACAATACCTTTAACGATTTTGACGAGCCAATACCCGCTAATCAAATCGAAATTGTGAAAAAATGCGTTTCACTAATTTTCAACAACTATAATGCTTAATTTCAAGTACAAACCCCACCGAAAAAACGGTGGGGTTTTAATATTTTTTATTGTGCGTTTTAATGTAATAATATATAAAAACTTGAAGATTTTGTCGTTTTATGATATAATAAATTGATATCGTGCGAAGGAGGGAGAAAATGGCGGTAAAAAAAGAAACAAAGCACAAGCTTTATTTAGCTGTAATTTCTATTGTGCTTTTCGTTTTGCTTATGCTATTTATGTTCTCGGGCGATAATTTCGACCTGTTAAAAAGTCTTTTCACAAGCGACCACTCTAATGAAGAATTACGTGGCAAATTAAACGACTTTGGTTGGCGTGGCTACATAACAATAACCATTCTTTCGGTTTTACAGGTGGTGTGTGCATTTCTCCCGGCCGAGCCTATACAGGTACTTTCAGGCCTTACCTTCGGCTTCCCTGTCGGTCTTTTGTGCTGTTGGTTAGGTATTTTTATTGGTAGCAGTATCATTTACCAGCTTTACAATAGCTTTGGCGACAACCTAAGCAATTTTTTTGTTAAAAAGCTTCATCTTGACCTTGAAAAAATTGCTCAATCAAGCAAATGCGTTTTAATTATTTTTATACTCTTCTTTCTACCCGCCATTCCCTATGGTATGATTTGTTTTTTTGCCGCCAGCACTAAAATGAGCTACCGCCGCTACATAACGGTTACTATGATTGGTGCCTTGCCATCGGTTTGTATCGGTGTTGCACTTGGATATATGACCATTGCTTCGCACTGGGTTTTGTCGGTTTGCATTTTTGCAGTTCTTATTATTTTGCTTATAATTATGTCTATAAAACGAGATTTATTATTTTCTAAAATAAATACCTATGCAGAAAAAACCAAAGGCACCTCACGCAACAAGGTGCAAAAGGTTAACGGCTTTATAATGTCTATATTATATTTCACCTTCCGTTTTTACTATTTCCTTTGTGGTGTTCACGTAAAGGCAGTTAACAAGGTGGGTAAACTCCCAGAGCCTGCAATTGTTCTTTGCAACCACGGCTCGTTTATAGATTTTATTTTTGCCGCAACCTTGCTTCGCAAATTTAAGCCCCACTTTATAATCGCAAGGCTTTATTTTTACAACAAATATTTGCGTTGGCTTTTGCAAAAGGTGGGCGGTTTTCCAAAAAGTATGTTCGCCCTCGATGCCGAAAGCACCAAAAACTGCATTACCGTTTTAAAAAGTCGGGAAATTCTTGCAATGATGCCCGAAGCCCGCCTTTCAACCGCGGGTCGCTTTGAGGATATTCAGGATTCCACCTATTCCTTTATAAAAAAATCGGCAGTGCCCGTTTACACCGTAAAGCTTAGCGGCGACTACCTTGCCGACCCCAAATGGGGCAAAGGCTTTAGACGCGGTTCGGTGGTTGAAGCCGAATTGGATATTTTATACACTGCCGACGAGGTTAAAAACCTTTCACTTGAAGAGATTAAAACCGGTGTTGAAGAACGACTTTACTATGACGAGTTTGAATGGTTAAGCAAACGCCCCAATTTAAAATACCGTTCACGCCGTATTGCCGAAGGGCTTGAAAATATTTTAACCATTTGCCCTGTTTGTCACCAAAGGCATGTCATTAAAACCCATAAAGCTAAGGTCTTTTGCGAAAAATGCGGATATTTAACCTCGGTTGATAATCGCTACGCCTTTACAGACAACTTTAAGTTTAAAAACCTTGCCGAATGGTACGACTGGCAAAAAGATATTTATGAAAAAGAAATCTTAGAAAATAAAGATTTTTCACTTTCTTCCAAGGTTGAGCTTCGCCTACCAAGTGTTAGCGGTAATGGCTTGACCCGCCACGCAGGACAGGGCGTTTGCACGCTAAACCGCGACGGTCTTACCTACTGCGGCACCAAGGATGGCAAAAATTTTGAAATACACTTCACCCTTGAACGCATTTACCGCTTACTTTTCGGTGCAGGCGAAAATTTTGAAATATATAACGGCTCCGAAATTTTATACTTTGTTCCGCAAGAAAGGCGCTCGGCTGTGGATTGGTATATAACCTCAATGATTTTATACGACCAAGCCTTCAAATCGGCCGTGCATCCGCTTTAAGGAGGAATTATTATACTTACCAAAACCAGATCTCAAAAAACCGCCGCCCCAAAGGAAGAAGCCTTTTCAAGCATTAGCCTTCGTTCCTTTATAACGGTTGTCGCCATTTTGTTGGCGGTACTTATGTTTTGCGGTTCGCTTTCATATTTTGTGCCGCAAGGCGCATTCGAGCGTGACACCGCAGGCAACATCATACCCAATACCTATACAAAAGGTGAAATAGACGGCATATCCTTTTGGCGTGTTTTAACCGCTCCCTTCCGTGTTTTTGCATCAAGCGATGCTATAACAATTATTATGATAAGCATCTTTTTGCTTGTAATGAGCGGCATTTTCAACATTATGGAAAAAACCGGCGGTATTAGAACCTTCATACTTAGCATTATGAACCGCTTGCGCGATAAGGGCGGCCCTGTGGTTTGCATTACCGTTTTAATATTTATGCTTTTTGGCAGCCTTTTTGGTATGTTTGAAGAGCTTGTAACCCTTTTGCCACTTATTGTTGTATTTATGCTTTCAATGAAGATGGACACAATGGTGGGCCTTGGCTCCTGCTTGCTTGCCGCTTGCTTTGGTTTTTCTACCGCAATTACCAATCCATTTTCGGTTGGTACGGCTTCACAATATGCGGGTATTCATACTTCTTCGGGTGCGTGGCTTAGAATAATATTTTTTGTAATAGTTTATTTTGTGCTTTGCGCCTTTTTAATGCTTTACCTCAAAAAAATTGAGCGCAATCCCGAATGCTCCCCCACCTATTTATCCGACCAAAAGCGCCGTGAAAACTTGATTGATGAAATTGGCACCGCGCCCGAAAATCAACAAAAGATTTTCCGCGTTTATTCAACCTTTTTTGCAATTCAGGGTGTGCTTTTAATTGCTATTGCCTGCATACGCGAAATTTCCGATTTTGCTATTCCCATTTTGGCGGCGAGCTTCTTAATTTCAGGTCTTGTATCAGGTTTTTTGGTTTCAAAAAGCTTTAAGCGTGTAATAGCCTGCTTTTTAAAGGGTGCGGCGGCAATGCTGCCTGCTGTTTTGATGATAGCTATTGCCTCTTCGGTTAAATTGGTAATGGATGAAAGCGGTATTATCGATACAGTTATGTATCTGGTTTTAAGCCTGCTTAT
>JAFVTJ010000130.1 GCA_017503305.1 Clostridia bacterium | reverse complement strand
CTTCACCTTGAATTGTAATCTGATTACCTTCATACTTTTTGTAGCCCTTAGCTTCGTATGTTTTAAGCACTTCAGCATAAGTGGGTACTTTTTCTTCAGCGCACAACTTAACAGCTGAAATTGCAAATGGAGCTGAAGTATTATAAATCGTGATAGTGTGTTCACCCTTGGTCAAAGCTAATAGATAAGGCTTAGCATTAAGACCTTCGGCATCGCAAAGACGTTTTTCCTGCCAAGCAAAATATTCCTTCTGTTCGGGAGCAAATTGGTTGCCCATACCGTCAGAACGAATTTCACCATCATCTATGTACAAGCGAGGAAGAGAAATATTGTTAAGTCCTTTGAAGACTTCCTTGCCATCAACCAAAAGACTAAGGTCAATTGCCTCAGTATCGGTATCGAGCGGGAAATATTCAATCGCTACGTTGTACAAACCGGTTTCAGGAACATCGAAGGTAAAGGTCGCTTCACCCACTGTATTATTCCATTTAAGAACAGATGCCTTGCCCTCAAATTTTGAAACCTGTTTTACGTTAGCACCGCCCTTTGCGATTACGGTTTCTAAATCAGCAAAAACCGTATCAACGTTTGTTTCAAGTTTGTTGTGCTTCTCCAAGTAAAAACTATAATCGGTTTCAGAAGCTGAGGTCGATTTAGTATCGGCCTTAACCTCGGCAAAGCATACGCTTGCTGAAACCATTAAGATGATTAGAGCCAGCACAAGAGATAATAACTTTTTCAAAACTATTCCTCTTTTCTACAGTTTGATAATTTTCTACAATTTTTTCAACAAAAATTAGCAGAAAGTATACACATTGTTATTATAATTTATTTATTTTACACTATCAATGAACTATATTTTTCAATTAGTGAACTTTTTTGTTTACAATTTTTGTGTTTTTAAAATTTAGAAATTGCTGTAATATTTGGGCCCGAAAAAATGGCAAAATGCTTTGTAAATATTGACATTTTTTTAAAAACCTATATACTTATCGTGAGGTGATAAAAATGCGAATAGGTATAGGTATCGGCAGCCACGAACGTTGGGGCGATGACAGATATAAAAAGCTTAAGGAGCATGGGTTTTCTTGTATTGACTATAATATGATGGGAACCAACTACTTCCCCTATTGTGATTCTTTAGAAGTTACAAAAGAAAGACTTTTAAAAGAAAAGCAGCTTGCCGATGAAGCAGGTGTTGAAATATATCAAGTTCACGGTCCTTGGCATTGGCCACCCAACGACACCACTAAAGAATTGCGCGACCAAAAGCTCCAGCACGTTAAGCGTTCTATGTGGGCAGCATCGTTGCTTGGTTGTAAACATTGGGTTATTCATCCGATTATGCCGTGTGGCATTAGTGAAAGAGATACAGATGAAGCCAAAATCACTTTTGATATTAACCTTGACTTTATGCGAAAAGCCTTAAGCATCGCTAAAGAGTATGGTATTACCATCTGCTTAGAAAATATGCCGATGCGAAACTTTTCTCTTGCAACACCGTATGATATACTAAACTTTGTAAAGCTTATAAATGACGAAAACTTTAAAATATGTCTTGATACAGGCCACGTTGCCACCTTTCCGGAGTTAGACGTCGCCAAAGCCGTTGTTGACTTGGGAAGTGAAATTCGCGCTTTCCACGTTCACGATAGCTTCCCCGACCGCGACCTGCACCTTTTACCCTATTTTGGCACTATAAACTGGAAAGATTTTTCTACCGCGCTTAAATCGATCGATTACAAAGGTGGCATTTGTTTAGAAACTGCACCACCAGCCGCTTTGCCTGACGACCTTTACGAAGAGCTTTGCATTTCGCTTGCAAAGATTATGAAAATTATCACAAATAATTAATATAAAATTAAAGCACGGTTTTGGCCGTGCTTTTAATTTTGAAAAAATTCAAAAAATTCCTATTAACTCATAATTTACCTTTAATAAAAAAGTTTTCACTCCACAAGATAATATTGCAAACGCAAACAAATTTTAAAAATAGGAGTGAAAATACAATGGCTAAGAACGTAGTACCCGAAGCAAAAGAAGCTCTCAACCGTTTTAAGATGGAAGCTGCTAACGATGTTGGCGTTAACTTAAAGCAGGGTTACAACGGCGACCTCACCGCTAAGCAGGCTGGCTCTATCGGTGGTCAGATGGTTAAGAAGATTAAACCCGTACGAACTTTGAACTTCGAGCGCAAATGTCGTATCGTTAAAAGCCATAAAACAACCGTTAAATACGCTTTTAGCCTTATGGTCTAACCTACGCCTACCCCAATAATACATACCTCTAAACGAGTCCAGAACGCGTTTATGGAGGTTTATTAAAAATACAAACAACAAATAAGCGTTGCATTTTGGGGGCATTACCCCATTGTGCAACGCTTATTTGATTGTATTTATCCTTTCTATTTGTGAGATTCAATCTATCATTTTTTACCGACTATCATTAAACAAAAGATGTAATCTCTAGTGAATGGTAGAAAAAATTATAAAGATGTGTTATAATATTGTACATTAATTAATGAGTATTTTAGATGGTGGTAAAATGGAAGAAATATTTAAAGACTCACCTTTACTAAAAAAACATATAGGAAAATGTGCACTTTGTGGTAAAGAAGATAAAATGTCCTTTGAACATATACCACCTCGTGCCGCATTCAATTCTTCTCACGCTAAGCCGGTAACAATCGGTACTATTCTCAAAGGAGAGAAGCGATATCCCTGGGATATCGAGGGTTTAAAATATGTAGATCAGCAAGGTGGAATGGGGGTGTTTTCACTTTGTGAAAATTGCAACAAAACCACGGGAAGTTGGTATGGTAAAGCTTATCAAAGTTTCGCTGAAAAAGGTATGAGGATTGTTACAACTGAAATAGATAGCATCTATCATAGCGTTGAATTTGAAAAAGTGTATCCATTACGTTTTGTAAAGCAAATCCTATCAATGTTTTGCTCGTTAAACCCCGAAATTAATATAAATGATTTGCGAAAATTTGTTTTAGATAGATACGCCGTAGGTATCGATAAAAACAAGTACAAACTTTGTATGTACTTTACACGCAGCACTACAAAAAGGCAAGCTGGTTTTATGGTGACAGGTAATATACACACTGGTGAGGTTGTAACATTTAGTGAGATTGTTTCATGTCCTTTTGGCTTCTTATTATATATTGATCCTAGTGACCGAATAACAACGCAAGGATTTGATATTACCTCATTATCTGATCATCAGTACAACGAATTATGCAATGTGAAAATGCCATTAATATTTAGAGAAGTTAACAACTGGATGCCTTACGACTATCGCTCAAAAAATGAAATTTTAGAAGATATAAAAGATAGTCATCAAAATAATAACAAATCTGAAAATTGACGATGGCAAAATGACGGTATCAATTTTAAGTTGAATATTGACAGGATGGTGATGCATATGGATATTAATTCTTTAGATAGATTTCTTGAAGCTCAAGAACGTATGTATGAAACCGCACTTAAAGAAATCAAGAACGG
>JAFVTJ010000129.1 GCA_017503305.1 Clostridia bacterium | reverse complement strand
GCTTGCGCAGGCTCAACCGCGGGCGGACTTAAGGTTTCACGCGTGGTGCTTTTATTCAAGCGCGTTGCTGTGAATCTTAAGCATTCACTCCACCCACGCTCCACCGAGCACGTTCATCTTGAAGGCAAAAAGGTTGAAAATGATACACTTACAGGTGTAACGGTTTATTTTGCGCTTTACTTTTTTGTATTTACAGCAGTTTTCATAATCCTGCTTTTTGAACCGTTTGACCTCGAGACAAATATTTCGGCTGTGGCGGCTTGCTTTAATAACGTAGGTCCGGGACTTGCGAAGGTTGGACCTGCGGGTAATTACGATATTTATTCACCCTTGTCAAAGGTGGCGTTATCCTTTGCAATGCTTCTGGGCAGACTTGAAATTTATCCTATGATATTACTCTTCTCGCCAACTAGCTGGATTAAGCGCAGAAAAATTAAAAAGTAAAAAAATCGGTGCTTCGGCGCCGATTTTTTAATACTTGAAAAGTGGACAAAATAATGTTATACTAAAAACGAATAAATGTTCGATAGGAGAAATGGTTATGTCTAAACGACCGCTCACCGAAAAACAACAAAGCGTTTATAATTTTATAGTAAAGCAAATGGCATCGGGTTTTCCACCCACCGTTCGCGAAATTTGTAATAACACGGGTATTAAATCGACTTCTACCGTTCACGGTATTTTAACCCTTTTGGAAGAAGAGGGCTATATTGTGCGCGATGCTAAGTATTCCCGAGCTATTAAGCTTGATACAGGCTACGATTCTTCGATGGTGCCGCTTGTGGGTAAAATTACTGCAGGTAAGCCGATTTTGGCGGTAGAAGAAATTGAAGATTATATTCCTTACCCTTCTAAAGATGCCGAGGGTCTTTTCGCCCTTAAGGTTGTGGGATACAGTATGAAAAACGCAGGCATTTTAGACGGCGACATTATTGTGGCTGATAAAAATTCCCCCTGCCGCAGCGGTGATATTGTTGTAGGTATGGATGGGGAAGAGGCTACCGTAAAACGCCTTTTAATCAAGGATAAAACTGTTATATTTATGCCTGAAAACGAGGATTTTGACCCCATTTATCCCGAAAATCCCACTGTGCTTGGCAAGGTTGTCGGCAGTTATAGAAAGTATTAAGGTGCAGTATGAAATTTGTTGAGCTTTTTACCGACGGCGCTTGCTCAGGCAACCCCGGTCCCGGCGGATGGGGTGCGGTGCTAAGGTATAACGGACGTGAGAAAGAACTTTCGGGCGGCGAAAAGGAAACCACAAATAATCGTATGGAATTAACCGCCGCTATTATGGGGCTTGCGGCTTTAAAAGAGCCGTGCGAGGTCCGCTTGGTTACCGATTCTAAGTACGTGGCTGACGGCATTACAAAGGGTTGGGCAGAGTCTTGGCGCAAAAATAACTGGCGTAAGGCTGACAAAAAGCCCGCCTTAAACCCTGATTTGTGGGAGCGGCTTTTGGACCTTGTAAATACCCACAAGGTTACTGTTGAATGGGTTAAAGGTCACGCGGGTCACCCCGAAAATGAGCGCTGCGACCAGTTGGCTGTCGCATACTACCAAAAATTACAGGAGAATTTATGAATATAGCATTTTACACCTTAGGTTGTAAAGTTAATCAGTACGAAACTCAGGTTATGCGCGAAGCCTTTATAAAACGCGGACACAAAGCGGTGCCAACCTCGGCACCGTTTGATGCGGTTGTGATAAATTCTTGCACCGTAACGGCTGAAAGTGACCGTAAAACACGCCAAATTTTAAACCGTTTTCGTAAAGAGCACCCCGAAGCCGCAATAGCGCTTACGGGTTGTATGGTGCAAGCTAACGTTAAAAAATCGGAGGACCTTAAAAACGTCGATATCATTATAGGTAATACCGACGTTTTAAAGGTTGTTGACAGCGTTGAAAAGTTCTTGTCCGATGGCGAGCCGATTTTTGAGGTTCAAAAACACCCCAAAAATGAGCGCTTTAACACACCGAATATTACCGAATTTGCCGAGCGCACCCGCGCTTATATGAAGATTGAGGACGGTTGCGACAGGTTTTGCACTTATTGTATTATTCCCACCGCGCGCGGTTGGGTACGCTCTAAGCCGATTGAGGAAATCAGAAAAGAAGCCGAAGCTTTGGCAAAAAACGGCTTTGTTGAAATTGTGCTTGTAGGTATAAACTTAACTTCTTACGGCAAAGGAGAGGATTTCGATATATGTGATGCCGTTGCGTCTGTGGCAGAGGCTGAGGGTATTAAAAGAGTAAGACTCGGCTCTTTAGAGCCCGACCACATTACTGACCAAATGCTTGAAAGACTTAAAAGTACCGAAAAGTTTTGCCCGCAGTTCCATTTGTCCTTACAGTCGGGCAGCGATAAGACCTTGGCACGTATGAACCGCCATTACGATACTGCATTTTATCGTGATTTGGTTAAGCGTATATGCAAAATGTTCCCCAATGCCGCAATCACTACCGATATTATGGTAGGCTTTGCAGGGGAAACGGAAGAAGAATTTTTAGAAAGTCTTGCTTTTGCTAAGGAAATAGGCTTTGCTAAGGCGCATATTTTTGCTTACTCTCGCCGTGAGGGTACGGTGGCTTATGGGTTACCTAACCAAGTTACCAACAACGAAAAGAGCAACCGTTCAAAGCAAATGATAGAAGCCACCCTTAAAACCGAGTACGACTTTTTGGAAGGCTTTATCGGTACTACACAAAACGTTTTGTTCGAGCAAGAACAGGACGGCTATTTCGAAGGCTATACCGAAAATTACTGTCGTGTGAAAGTAAAATCAGAAAGTATCAAAACAGGCGAAATCCTGTCGGTTAAAATTACCGATAGGGAAAAGGATGTACTTATAGCACAAATATACTAATTTAAAAATAATTGAAAAAAGGCTCCCTTGTGTAAAGGGAAGACTCTTTCGCTGTGCGAGAGAGATGTCACGATGTGACAGAGAGAGACCGCCGCCGTCAGCGGCTGTCATTTTGTAAAAATGACTGAGGGATTGTATTGATTTTTATCGGGCGGTCGTGGGCGCCCGCCCCTACGAACAATTGATTAAATAGTAAAATTTTTTGCAGGTGTAAAGAAAAAAACTTGACAGGCGTGTTTTTTTGTGTTATACTCTCTAAGGTTTAATAAAAGGTGGGGTGTAAAATGACTAAAAATCTTCATATTTCCGCCTTGCTTGACGTTTACGGCGCCTTTTTGGGCGACAAGGCAAGAACCCTTACCGAGTACTATTATAACGAGGATTTATCCCTTTCGGAAATAGCCGAAAACGAGGGGATAACCCGCCAAGGTGTGCGCGACCAGATAAAGCGCGCCGAAGCACAGCTTCTATCTTTGGAAGAAAAGTGCGGTTATTGTGAAAAATTTTCGCGACTTAAAGAATTATCTGCTTCTTGCAAAGGCGACGATAAAGCTTTAAGCGAAATGCTTGATATTATAAATAATTTGTAAGGAGTGTAATTTATGGCGTTTGACAATTTATCAGATAAGCTTGCGTCCGTTTTCAAAAAATTACGCTCTCGTGGTAAATTATCAGAGTCGGACGTAAAGGCGGCAATGCGTGAAGTTCGCTTAGCCCTTTTAGAAGCCGACGTTAACTATAAGGTTGCTAAGGATTTTACTAACACCGTTACCGAAAAATGCATCGGTGAAAACGTGATGGAAAGCCTTACTGCTGCCCAAATGGTTATTAAAATCGTTCGTGACGAACTAACCGCCTTAATGGGCAGCGAGCAGGCAAGGCTTAAAATATCCAACAAAATCCCAACCGTTATTATGATGTGCGGTTTGCAGGGTTCTGGTAAAACCACCCACTCGGCAAAGCTCGCAAAGCACCTAAAGGCAAAGGGCCATAGACCGATGCTTGTCGCTTGCGATATTTACCGTCCCGCTGCTATTGAGCAGTTAAAGGTTGTGGGTAAAGCGGTTGAAACCCCCGTTTTTGAAATGGGCACCGAAAAGCCTGAAATTATTGCTAAAAAAGCGGTTGCACACGCTAGAGATTACGGTCACGATTTCGTGATTTTGGATACCGCGGGTCGTCTTCATATCGATACCGAGCTTATGGATGAGCTTCGCCGTATTACTGAAGCGGTTGAGGTTAACAACATCCTTTTGGTGCTCGACTCAATGGTCGGTCAAGACGCGGTTAACATTGCAAAATCATTTAACGACGTTTTAGAGATTGACGGCGTTATTTTAACTAAGCTCGACGGTGATACCCGTGGCGGTGCGGCGCTTTCGGTTAAGGCCGTAACAGGCAAGCCGATTATGTTTGCAGGTGTGGGCGAAAAGTTAGACCAGCTAGACGAATTCCACCCCGATAGAATGGCATCCCGTATTCTTGGTATGGGCGACGTTTTGTCCCTTATCGAAAAGGTTGAAACCGAAATTGACGAGAAAAAGGCAGAAGAGACCGCAAAAAGACTTGCTGAGAATAAGTTT
>JAFVTJ010000128.1 GCA_017503305.1 Clostridia bacterium | reverse complement strand
GTATGATATAATAATATAGATATTAAATATTTATGGAGAAAAGTATGTTTGAAAAAACCGTAGATACCGAGCGAATTGAACAGCTTGTGAATTTGTTTGGCAATTTTGATGAAAACATAAAGGAAATTGAGAAAAAGTATTCGGTGATTGTTACCAGTCACGGAAGCTCGATTAAAGTCAAGGGCGATGCCGAAAAGGTGCTTTTGGCGGTAAGGGCTATTGAGTGCCTTATTGCTATGATAAACAAAGGCGAGCAAATAACCAAGCAAAGCATCAGTTACGCGTGCTCCTTGGTTGAAGACGGGCAAGATGGAAAAATTCAAAATCTACTCTCGGCGGATTGCGTTTGCATTACCGCAAAGGGCAGACCCATAAAACCAAAAACCTTGGGACAAAGGCAGTATATCGACGCTATCAAAAAAAATACCATCACAATAGGTGTCGGTCCTGCGGGTACGGGCAAAACCTATTTGGCGGTGGCTGAAGCCGTTTCGGCTTTTCGCTCTAAAAAGGTGGACCGCATTATTTTAACCCGTCCTGCCGTTGAAGCGGGCGAGCGCTTGGGCTTTTTGCCGGGTGATTTACAACAAAAAATCGACCCGTATTTGCGCCCCTTATACGACGCGCTTTTTGATATGCTGGGCGCTGAAAACTTCCAAAAATGTGTCGAGCGTGGGGATATTGAGGTGGCCCCCTTGGCTTATATGCGCGGCAGAACCTTGGATGATAGCTTTATTATTTTGGACGAAGCGCAAAACACCACAAGCGAGCAAATGAAGATGTTTTTAACCCGCTTGGGCTTTAATTCCAAGGCGGTTGTAACGGGGGATATTACCCAAATTGACCTTCCCGACGGCAAGAAATCAGGTCTTAAGGACGCAGTTAGGATTTTAAAGGGTATTGACGATATTGCAATTTGCAAGCTTACTGACCGCGACGTTGTTCGCCACAAGTTAGTACAGGAAATTATAAAGGCTTACGAAAGAGAGCAAAAAAGAAATGAAAGTAAAGGTTAATATTACTATCGGGCAAAAGGGAATTACAATCGAAAAGGAAGCCCGCGCACTTATTAGAAAGGCGTGTAGCGCCGTTTTGAAATATGAGCAGTTTGTAGGCGACGCCGAGGTGGACGTTACTGTTGTGGGTGATGAAAAAATCCACGAAATCAACCTAGAACACCGCAATATCGATTCCCCGACAGACGTTTTGTCTTTCCCCTTGGGTGAAGACGGAATTTACGATAAAAACCCCATGACCGATGCTTTTATGCTCGGTGATATTGTAATATCGACCGACCGCGCAAAGTATCAAGCCGATTTGTACGGTCACTCAATTGAGCGTGAAATTGCATTTTTAACTGTACATTCAATGCTTCACCTTTTAGGCTACGACCACGTAAACGGCGAAGAAGAGCGAGCAATAATGAGAGAAAAGGAAGAAGCGGTCCTTGAGATTATGGGACTTGCTATAAAGAAGGATTAGATTATGAAACAAACGTCAGCTTTTATTACAATCATAGGCCGCCCCAACGTTGGCAAATCCTCACATATGAATAAAATTTTGGGCCAAAAGGTTGCGATTGTATCCAACAAGCCCCAAACCACCCGTACTAAAATTATGGGTATTAAGACTGAGAATGAAAATCAGCTTGTTTTTATTGATACACCCGGTTTTCACAGGGCAAGGAACGAGCTTGACAAAAATATGAACAAGGCCGTAAGCGACGGTATGAGCGACGTTGATGCCGCTGTTTTGGTGGTTGAGGCAAGCCCCAAGTTTAAATTTGACTCGGACAACCTTCCACCCGCTGAGATTGAGCTTATCAATCAACTTCGCAAGCGAAAATTGAAAGCGGTTTTGGTTATCAATAAAATTGATTTGCTTGAAAAGAAGGAAGAGCTTTTAACCCTTATTACCGCCTACACAAAGGAATTTGATTTTGAAACTGTAATTCCGCTTTCTGCTAAAACCGGTGACGGTGTGGAAATTTTACTTAAAGAGCTTAGAAAATTTTCAAAGCCTTCTGTTCACTATTTCCCCGATGATGATATAACCGACCAACCCGAAAAGGTTATGGTTGCCGAAATGATACGCGAAAAGCTGCTTCTCACACTCGACAAGGAAGTGCCCCACGGTATTGCGATTGACCTAGAACGCTTTTTTGAGCGTGACACCGCCGCGGGTGAGCCTATAATCGAGGTTGAAGCCACAATTATTTGCGAGCGTGAATCCCACAAGGGTATTATTATCGGCAAAAGCGGTAGCATGCTAAAGCGAATCGGCACAATGGCAAGACGCGAAATTGAAGACTTTTTCGGTATTCGCGCAACTGTTAAATTATGGGTAAAGGTTAAGGAGGATTGGCGTAATCGTCAGGGTCTTATTCACACCTTCGGGCTAGACTAATTTTTACCTTTTATATTAAGGCATTATCATCCAAAACTATTTTTGGGTGATAATGTGAAAAGTGAAAAAATGTGGCTTCGCTTTCAACAAAGCGGAAAGATAACAGATTATTTATATTTTTTAGATACTAAAAAGGGCGGTGAAAACAGTGGCGCAAACCGACAACCGCTTTACAACCGAAGCATTGGTGGTAAAGGAAATGAAAATAGGGGAGAGTGATCGGTTGGTTACTCTTTTCAGCCGTGAATACGGCATTATTAAAGCCTTTGCAAGCGGTGCTAAAAATATTAAATCTAAAAAGGCGGGCGCTACAAGCCTGCTTACATATGGAAGCTTTACAATAAAAAATAAAAACGGCAGTCTTCGCATTTACGAAGCCACGCCAATAACCGTTTTCTTTGGTGCGGGCAGTGATATTGAGGTTTTGGCCCTTTCGCAATATTTTTGCGAACTGAGTGCTGTTTTTGCATTAGAGGGGCAACCCAATAACGAGCTTTTGCGCCTTATACTAAATTCACTTCATTTTTTAACTAAAGAAAAACGCTATCCACCGCTTATTAAAGCGATTACAGAGCTTCGCACAGCCGTAATTTCGGGTTATGCGCCCGACCTTATCGCTTGTGAAAGTTGCGGTAAGTTTGAAGACACAATTATGTTTTTCAATGTTAGTGAAGGTTTTTTACACTGTGGTGAATGTAAGGGTGGCGATGGCTTTAAGGCGGTTGATCGCACCCTTTTAAGCGCTTTACGGCATATTGTTTATTCGGAATTTAAAAATTTGTATTCCTTCCAAATTCCCGAAAACAAGGCTAAGGAATTGGCCGAAATCACAGGCCGTTACATAACTATTCAAACCGACCACAAATTCTCTACATTAGATTTTTATAACAGTATTAAGGAGTAATCAATGTCAATAACGATAAGAACCTTAAAAACGTTAGAGCTTGATAAAATTTTATCTTCCTTAAGGCAGGAAACAGCACTTGAAGATGCGGCCGATGCCGCTTTGCAAATCGTGCCCGAAACCGATTTTTCGGCAGTGGAAAATTTGCTTAAAAACACCGAAGACGCCTATGTTTTTATGGCGAAATACCAAGCGCCCAATTTTGCGGGGGCTAAAAACGTTTCAAACAGTCTTCGCCGTGCGCAGTCGAGCGCCGTGCTTTCTATAAAAGAACTGCTTATTATTGCCGATACACTAAGGGTTATTCGCGTTATAAAGGAATGGCGCGCGAATTGTCTTAGTGTTGAAAATACTTCGCTTGAAGATTTGTTTTTATCCCTTATCCCTAACAAATATTTAGAGGATAAAATCAATTTTGCAATAAAAAATGAGGAAGAACTTAACGATAACGCTTCGCCCACACTTTACGATATTCGCCGTAAAATCGCGGCAAAATCGGCAAAGTTGCGCGAAAATTTGGAAAAAATTGTTAAAGGCCCTACTGCAAAGTATTTGCAAGAAGCGATTATCACTCAGCGTGACGGCCGTTTTGTAGTGCCCTTAAAGGTTGAGCATAAGGGTCAAATCAGTGGTATTGTACATGACACCTCGGCAACGGGTTCAACCCTTTTTATAGAGCCTATTAGC
>JAFVTJ010000127.1 GCA_017503305.1 Clostridia bacterium | reverse complement strand
GCTGTTCCCGGTATCGTTGAAGAATATATGGACAAGGTTAATGCTAAGCTTGGCACTGACTATAAGCTCTTCAACTACTACGGTGCTCCCGATGCTGAAAAGATCATCATCGCTATGGGTTCTATCTGTGACGTTGCAGAAGAAGTTATCGACTACATGGTAGCAGCCGGCGAAAAGGTTGGTCTTGTAAAGGTTCGCCTCTATCGTCCTTTCTCAGCTGAAAAATTGGTTGAAGCTATTCCCGAAACTGTTAAGAAGATTGCTGTTCTTGACAGAACTAAGGAACCCGGCTCACTTGGTGAACCCTTATTCTTAGACGTTGTAGCTGCTTTAGCTGCTACAGGCCGCAAGATTGACACCGTTACCGGTGGTCGTTACGGTCTTGGTTCTAAGGACACTCCTCCTTCAAGCATTTTCGCTATCTTTAACGAACTTTCTAAGGATGCTCCTAAGGCTCAGTTCACTATCGGTATTAACGACGACGTAACAGGCCTTTCACTCGATGAAGAAGAAGCTCCCAACACTGCTGCTGAAGGTACTATCGAATGTAAGTTCTGGGGTCTCGGCGGTGATGGTACTGTTGGCGCTAACAAGGACTCTATCAAGATTATCGGTGACCACACCGACAAGTATGTTCAAGCATACTTCCAATACGACTCTAAGAAGACCGGCGGTATCACCATTTCTCACTTACGTTTTGGTGACAAGCCCATTAAGAGCCCCTACTACATCAACAAGGCTGACTTCGTTGCTTGCCACAACCCCTCTTACGTAATTAAGGGTTACAAGATGGTTAACGACGTTAAGCCCGGTGGTGTATTCCTCATTAACTGTCAGTGGGGTGCTGCTGACCTTGATAAGCATATGCCTGCTGAAGCTAAGCGTTACATCGCTAAGAACAACATTCAGCTTTACACTGTTAACGCTATTGACTTAGCTGCACAAATCGGTCTTGGCAAACGTACAAACACTGTATTACAGTCTGCTTTCTTCTCACTTTCTAAGGTTCTTCCCGCTGAAGATGCAATCAGCTACATGAAGGAAAAAGCTCAGAAGTTCATGAAGAAGGGTAAAGAAATCGTTGAAATGAACGAAAAGGCAATCGACGCAGGCGCTACCGCTTACGTTAAGATTGACGTTCCTGCTGACTGGGCTAACGCTGTTGACGAAGCAGTTGTTGCTGACAACGCTGATGCTTCCAAGCTCGTTAAGATGGTTGACGGCATCATGAAACCGGTTGGCCTTATGAACGGTGACTCTCTCCCCGTTTCTGCATTTATGGATCACGCTGACGGTTCATTCGAACAAGGCGCTTCTGCTTTTGAAAAACGCGGCGTTGCTGTTATGGTTCCCGAATGGAACAACGAAACCTGTATCGGTTGTAACAAGTGTGTATTTGTTTGCCCCCATGCTACTATCCGCCCCTTCGCTCTTGATGCTGAAGAAAAGGCTGCTGCTCCTGCACAAACCAAGTTTGCTGTTAAGGAAAAATTAGCTACCAACAAGGGTTACTCTTACGCTCTCACCGTTTCTCCGCTTGACTGTATGGGTTGCGGCGTTTGTATCGGCGAATGTCCCACAAACTCACTCAAGATGGTTTCTCAAGAATCTCAACTCGCCCAGCAAGAAGTATTCGATTACTGCGTAGCTAACGTAACCGAAAAAGAAGGTCTTGCAAGCGATGCTAACCTCATCACTTCACAATACAAGAAGCCCTTACTCGAGTTCTCAGGCTCTTGCGCTGGTTGTGCTGAAACCGCTTATGCTCGTATCGTAACACAGCTCTTCGGTGATAAGATGTACATCTCTAACGCTACAGGTTGTTCTTCAATCTGGGGTGGTCCTGCTGCTACATCACCTTACACTGTAAACGCTAAGGGTCAGGGTCCTGCTTGGGCTAACTCACTCTTCGAAGACAATGCTGAACACGGCTACGGTATGTACCTTGGTCAAAAGGCTATCCGCGATGGCTTAATGGCTCAAATTAAGGAAATGGCTGATTCTGACAAGGCTTCTAGCGAATTCAAAGCTGCTGCTGATGCATTCTTTGCAACTGCTGATGACACCAACAAGAACGCTGCTGCTGCTAACGCTCTTATTGCTGAAATCGAAAAGGCCGCTGCTGCAGGTTGCCCCACAGCTCCCGCTATCCTTGAAAAGAAAGAATACCTCGCTAAGAAGTCCATCTGGATCTTCGGTGGTGACGGTTGGGCATACGACATCGGCTTCGGCGGTGTTGACCACGTTCTTGCTACCGGCGACAATGTAAACATCATGGTATTCGATACCGAAGTTTACTCCAACACAGGCGGACAAGCTTCTAAGGCTTCTAACATTGGTCAGGTTGCTCAATTCGCAGCTGCAGGTAAAGCAATCAACAAGAAGAGCCTTGCTGAAATCGCTATGTCCTACGGTTACGTATACGTAGCACAAGTTGCTATGGGTGCTGATCCTAACCAAACCCTTAAGGCTATCAAAGAAGCTGAAGCTTACAACGGTCCTTCAATTATCATCTGCTACTCACCTTGCGAAATGCACTCTATTAAGGGTGGTATGGTTAACTGCCAGAACGAAATGCGTAAGGCTGTTGCAGCTGGTTACTGGGATATGTTCCGTTACAACCCTGCTCTCAAGGCTGAAGGTAAGAATCCCTTCTCACTCGACAGCAAGCCCGCTACTGCTGATTATAAGGAATTCATCCTTAATGAAGCTCGTTACTCTTCACTCACACGTTCCTTCCCCGATCGTGCTGAAGCCCTCTTCGAACAGGCAAGTGAAGCTGCAAAGGCTCGTCGTGCTCACCTTGAAAAATTGGTTGAACTTTACGGCAAACAATAAAACCTAATACAAAACCCTGTCAGGTTAACCTGACAGGGTTTTCTTTTGGCACCAAATAATAATATCATATAAAATCAAAAGTCCACCCGCTTAAAGCAGATGGGCTTTTGATTTTGAAAGATATTTTTATGAAGAATAAACTATTTATAATCCTCTTTATACTTTTCACTTTGCAGGTGGAACATTTCGGCGTATTTGCCGTCTTTGGCTAATAGTTCTTCGTGAGAGCCTTCTTCAATAAGCTCACCGCCCGAGAACATATAAATTTTGTCTGCAATGCGGGTTGTAGAAAGTCTGTGAGATATAAAAATAACCGTTTTATCCTTAGTGTTATTAAGTATCGACTGGTTAAGATTATATTCAGCCATTGGGTCAAGCGCGCTTGAAGGCTCATCCATAATAACAATGGGAAAATCCTTCGCAAATACACGTGCTATTGCCACCTTTTGCGCTTCACCACCCGAAAGGTTAATACCCTCGTCGTTAAATTCACGGGTCAAGTGGGTATCAATGCCATTTTCAAGGGTTTTTAGTCTTTCGGTGAAATCAGCACTTTCTAGCGCTGAAAGCACATTTTCTTTATCGGCAGTTTCATCATAAATGCCATTTTTAACGTTTTGTGCCACGGTTGCCGCAAAGATTTTGTAATCTTGGAAAACCGTACCGATTTTTTTGCGGTAGGCACCAGGCTCGTAGGTCTTTATATTCTTGCCGTTGTAAAGAATTTCGCCCTCGCTCGCGTCATAAAGGCGCATCATAAGCTTAATAAGGGTGGTTTTACCCGCACCGTTGTAGCCAACAATCGCAATCTTCTCCCCTGCAGTCAGCTTGAGATTCACATTTTTAAGCACGTATTTGCCGCTATCGTTTTTAGATGGCTCGTAATCTTTATCGTGGAATTTGTACTTAGGAAGCGAAGCGAAATCGTAACTAAAGCTTACGTTTTTAAATTCCAAACTCTCAAATTCGGGTAAATCGGTTTCGCCACCCTTAATTTCGGGCTGGAAGCGTAAAAATTCGCGGTATTTTTCAATAAAGAGCGAATGCCCCACAAACTTTGAAAGAATTTCCGAAAGGCTTATCAGTTTCCAACGTATACGCCAAATAACACTTGTAGTTGCCGCAAACGAACCGACGTCAACCGTGCCGTTTTTAAGGCCGAACACCATATAAATAAGCACACCGAAAAACGCCAACTGGCCAAGAGTGTTCCAACCAAGGCCGTAAAAAATAAAGAATTTTTTACCGTACTTTAAGTCAACGTCAACTATCTTCTTGGTATTTTCATCGTATTCATTCATCAAAAGGTCGCTGGCCTTACTAATTCTAATTTCTTTTGAATAATCAGCCAAATGATAAACGCGGTTTATATAAGCCTTTTTGCGATCAAGCGGTTTGAATTCCTTTTGAAATTCAAATTCCATCTTGTTGCCAATAATATTGCAAACAAGGGTTATAGCTGTAGTAGCAATAAGAATTGCGGCAATCATAGGATCGATTGTAAATAACAAGGACAGAATCGAAGCCGAAGCAATAAGGTTGTGCGTAAGCATGGAAGCGTTGCTTATAACCTCCATAGCCCTTGTGTCAGACTCGTTCATAGCCCATACAAAATCGTTATAAAACTCGGGGTCGTCAAAACATGCAAGGTCAAGCGTCAGGGATTTTTCGAACAATTCCTTATGCATTCTAAGGTGCAGCTTTTGTTTTTGCGTGGGGTCGTGAAGCTCGCGGAACCAAATATCAAAAAGATAAAACGCAAGGGTAAACAAAGCCATTGCACCAATGATAGCTGCCGCCTTTATAAAGCTTCCGCCATCACTAACCTCATTAAGCAAGCGATAACTGAAATATGTCGAAAAAAAGTCCATTACGCCGTAAAGTGCGCCGTGAAGTATACGTAAAATAAAGTAAGCGGGTATGTAACGTGCAACAATGCCGAGCATATAAAGGTTGTTTTTAAGGATAGAAGAAAACTTCTGCTTTGGTTTTTTACTCATTACCTTCCACCTCGCTTCCCAAATAATTCTCGGCTTGACGGTGGAACATATCGGCATATTTGCCATTTTTCTTTATTAGTTCAGCGTGGGTGCCGCATTCGGCAATCTCGCCGTTCTCCATAAGCAGTACCCTGTCCGCCAAAACTGCCGAAGAAAGCCTGTGCGAAATGAAAATAACGCTTCTGCCATTGGTAGCGCGCATCATATTTTCGAACATTTCGTATTCGGCAATCGGGTCTAGTGCGCTCGAAGGCTCGTCAAGAATAACAAAGGGTGTATCGGTTGCAAAAACACGCGCAAGCGACAGCTTTTGCTGTTCTCCTATCGACAAATTAACACCCTTGTCGTCAAATTCTCGGGTTAAAATGGCATCAAGACCATTTTCAATGGTGGAAACCTTATCGTAAACACCGCTTTCCTTAAGCGCCGAGGTTACTAACTCGTCGTCACCGTCTTCGGTAATTCTCAGCAATACATTTTCCTTAATATTAAGCGAAAATACCTTAAAATCTTGGAAAACAGTGCTATACATTTCGCGGTAGTCCTGAGCTTTAAAGTCTTTAATATTTTGTCCATTATGGCTGATTTCACCGCTTGTGGGGTCGTATAATCGGAGTAACAGCTTTACAAGGGTTGTCTTGCCCGAGCCATTACTACCAACAAGGGCAATTCGCTCACCTTTTTTCCAAGTAAAATTGATATTTTTAAGTATATCCTTTTCACAGCCTTCATACTTAAAGGAAAGGTTTTTAACCACCAAATCGCCGGTATTTTCGGGAATTTCGGTTTCGCCGTCCGCGATTTTTGGTGTGTAATCAAGGAAGAAACGCACGTCGTCCAAGAAGAGCGCGTGCTCGCCGAATTCGGCAAGATTTTGCATTAAATCACTTAGCATATAAGAAATTGTACCGATTGAGCTTAAGACCACAATACAGTCGCCAACCTGCATAGTGCCACGTTGCATTGTGCTCCAAACAGCGTAAAGGGTTGCACCCAAAATCGTAACAATCTCAAGCCCTGTGGTTCTTATATACATATAAATCATACGCTTAAAGCCGTATTTTCTAAGGACTTTTTTAAAATCCTTAAGGGTACCCTTCAAGTCGCGAAGAAGGCTTGCATACATACCGCCGATACGCATTTCCTTAGCGTATTCGCCCAAATAAAAGGTTCGCTTAACGTAATCTTTGCGGCGATTTATCGGCTTAATTTCAACCTCAAAATCGTGCTTTGCCACATTTTCAAGTCTTCTGAAAACCCCAAGCACCAACGGGAAAAGTCCAAAAAGTATAAGCCACGGATCGATAACGAAAAGTAACAGCGAGTTCGCCGCTAATGCTATTAGCTTGTTAATAAGTCGGTCAAGCGAACGCATAACGCTAATCATACGGTTATACGCTTCGTCCATCGCGCGAACGTATTTATCGTAAAACGATGGTGTTTCGTAACAGGCAAGCTCTACCCTTGCCGCTTGTACGAACAGCTTTTTTTCAATATCGGCACCGATTTTTCTAACAGCCGGTAAAGACCCAACGTTCCAATACCAGTGAAGCGCAGTATAGCTTATAAGACAAGTTATTGATAGCACAATCGTGTAATTTATAATGCCATCAACGCTACCGCCGTTCGACACTTCGTTTACGATTTTGCGAAGCAGGTATGTGTTGGTCAAGAAGCCCAATATACCGTAAACAAAGGACGAGCCTAAATAGATTATCAAATAACTCGGTGAGCCTTGCCATATAGCTTTTAAGGCAAAAAAGTTATTCGACAGCGTCTTTTTAAAGCTTAGCTTCTCCTTCTTTTGTTTTTCATTTTTTCTTTTCATTTAAACCTCCATAAAAGGTATGGCGCGGGTCATCGCCACCCTTAAAGCCGCTATTTTTTGCAACGCTCACACTCCGCCGAGCCTTACAAAAAATAAAAAAGTGTGCTCAATTATCGGAACACACCCAAAACGCGTTCCCCTTGGGTTTTGCCACACAAACGTTCTCACAACACGGTATGAGCAAATAAGGGTAACGCCTTTTGCCTAAGGTGTATTTGTGTAGCATATAAATTATACCATCATATGACAGAAGCCACAAGTGGCATTCTTTATCCGATTTTAAATATTTTTTATCTGTCTTTAAATTTTTTGATTTATTTTAAGAGTATAATAAATTCAAAGAGAAATCAATAAACCATTCGTTGATATAATTCTACAAAACCGCAATTAAGAGTATTTTTCAATCGCCATTATAACACCTTCCGGCCCGTTTTTGCTTTTTGGTTCGCAAAGCAAGCCTTCCTTAATACAAGCTTCTATAGTTTCATGCAAAAATCTAACACCCGCAACCAAAGAAGTATAGTATTCATATTCATTTATTAAATGTGCAGGTATATTTTTTAACATAAATTCAGATAATTCTTTTGCAATTTCTTCAATAATTGATTCGGTTTTTTGGTTAAGGGCAAAAGACAAATCAAAAAAATCTTTTTCAAACTTTCTATCATAAGCAACCATTTGAGGGCAAAGCAATTCTCCACATTTTTTAAGATAACCGCTCTCTATAAGTTTTGCAGCTATCTCTTTTTCAGTAGCATTAAGCTTATCAACGCTTATATTTCCTTCTAATGCTTTTGTCAAAAACAATAGCCTTTCGTTGCCTGTAATATTACAACCACAATCTAAAAGTTTTTCTTTTCTAGCACCATATATATTTGAGAAGAATACACCCTTATAATTTAGTATAGAGCTATTATAAGTACCGTCGCAACCATAAAAATCAAAACGAGGATTCATATCTTCTGTAAATGCAATCATTACAGAAGTAAAATCGCGCTTTGCAGGCTCAACATGCTTAAAGTAATTATTTTTTATACTTGCCGCAACTTTAGCTTCCAAATCCCATATAGTTCTTGAAATTAAGCTCCACATAATAAATGTAGCATCCGTTTGCTGTGTCAAATAAGGAAAATCTAAAATATTTTTCTTTTGCTTTTCAAAATTTTCCTTAAGTATAGGTATATACATTTCCAAATGCTTTTCATAAATTTTATTTGCTTCTTCGTATTCGCTGTAATCCACAAGTAAAACATTTGTTATATACTTTCCGTTTTCAAGTTTGCGTAAGGTGCCATAGGTTCCGTTTTCGCCACGGCACTGTATTTCAAGTTCATCTTCAATATACGGCATAGGCACACAAAGCTCTTCGGACAATTCTTTAGCCGACTTAGCTTTATTCTTACATAAATAAATCAAATTTTTTGATAGCACACTATCTAACTTAGTTCTAGGATCGTTACCTACAGGATTACCTGTTCCGAACATCGCTAAATTAATTGGTTTCAACGATAAATTTCTTTCAGACATATTTTCAACCTCTTTTTTAACCATATTTCGCGCAAAAAACAAACGTTGCTTTACCGTGGTTTCATTTATGCCGAGTTTTAAAGCTATATCTTTAATCTTAATTTCATCAAGATAATACATAACCATAACATCTCGATATGCTTTCGATAAAAAGGAAATTTCTTCAAAAATTTTCTTCATTTGCTCCTTTTCCGAAGTTTCTTCAATAAAATTATCGATTTCATTTTTTGGGGTTTGTACCGAAAATTCGGTATTTTCAAAACTCAGTACTTGCCGTATTTGATTTCGCTTTTGGCAAAAATCAGCATAGACTCTACGCGCAACTGCCCAAACAAATGCATAAAAATTTTCTACACTTTCTTGCTTTTCAAATGCGCAAAGAATTGCAAGAACTATGTCAGAGCATAAATCCTGTGCTTCATCTGAAGTATTGCATCTTCGGTATGAAAATTGATAGATTTTATCGAGAAACACCTTATCCCCGATAAGTTTTAATATTTCGTTTGTTTTCATTATGCACCTTTGCTTCAATCATGATTGTTACGCCTATATAGTCGGCGAAACTTGAGGTTGGTTAGGCAAATTTTATATTTTTTTACAAATAATTTGCTTTTCAGAGTAAAACACCTTATTTTATTTTATCAAGAAACAGTTATTACTACAAGCTACATTGTTTATTTATCTCTCAGTTTTGCAATAAAAAAAACGAGGCATAGCTTAAAGCTACACCTCGTAAACGTTAATTATTAGTCATTAACATAAGGGAGTAAAGCGATTTGACGAGCACGCTTGATAGCGGTTGTCAATTCACGTTGGTGAGCAGCGCAGGTACCTGTTG
>JAFVTJ010000126.1 GCA_017503305.1 Clostridia bacterium | reverse complement strand
CTCGGATGAAAGCAAACGCGCAATACCAAGGTTCCCCAAAAGAATTGCGGTGGTAACCTCTGAAACGGGGGCTGCTGTGCAGGATATTATGAATATTTTATCTCGCCGCTGGAAGCCTTCCGAGATTATGCTTTGCCCCGTGTTAGTTCAGGGTGAAAATGCCGCTAATGATATGATTAAAACCCTTGATCGCATTTACAAATTATCTAACTGTGATTTGATTATTATCGGTCGTGGCGGTGGCTCTATTGAGGATTTGTGGGCATTTAATAATGAAGCCTTGGCGCGTAAAATTTACGAATCGCCAATTCCTGTAATTTCGGCAGTGGGTCACGAAACCGATTTTACCATTTGTGACTTTGTGGCTGATCTTCGTGCGCCAACGCCTTCGGCCGCGGCTGAGCTTGCTGTACCTGATAGTCAGGAATATTTATTAAAGCTTAATGAATATTCAAATCGCTTTAAAACGGCGCTTAAAAGTAAACTTGATTTAAACAAATCAAAATATCTTTCCCTTGCAAATTCGCTTTATTTAAATAAGCCTTTACAGGCGTTGCTTGAAAAACCGGCGCAAGAGGTTGACAGTTTGTATGACTGCTTACTGCGTTCTTTTGAAGCAAAGGTTAGTAATTATAAAGCAAGGCTATCACAAAACCTTACAGCTTTGGATGCTTTAAGCCCTCTAAAGGTTTTAGCGCGTGGATATAGTGTTGCAAAGGTTTCGGGCAAAACACTTACAAGTGTTAAAAATGCTAAAATTGGCGACAATTTGACCCTACGCGTTAGCGACGGTATCCTTGAATGCGAAATTAAAGATATAGGTGAAAATAATGGAAAATAATTTTGAAAACTCTCTTTACGAGCTTGAAAATATTATAAAAAAATTAGAAAACAGTGATACTTCTTTAGAAGAATCAATCCTTCTTTTTGAAAAGGGTATAAAGCTTTCTGATTCTTTGCGAAAGATTTTAGAGAAGGCTGAAAAGAAAATTATTACTTTAACCGAAGCTGAAAGAGAAGAAGAAAATGATTGATAAGCTTTTAAAAGATTATAAAGCAACAATTGAATCTGAAATTGACCGCCTTTATCCCTCGGTTGATACTTCTTGGTACAAGGAAGTTATAGACGCTTCACGTTATAGCTTAACCCTTGGCGGTAAGCGTATAAGACCTATTATTATGCTTGAATTTTGCAAGCTTTTTGGCGGCGATATTCAAAACGTTATAAACTTTGCGGTAGCGCTTGAAATGATTCATACCTATTCGCTGATTCACGATGATTTGCCCTGTATGGATAACGATGATATGCGCCGCGGTAAACCCTCTTGCCACATAAAATTTGGCGAGGATATCGCGCTTTTAGCGGGGGACACTCTTCTTACCGAAAGCTTTAAAATTGCTGCAAATTCTAAGGCTCACGATTCTCTTAAAATTAAAGCTATTTCCATTTTGGCCGAAAGAGCAGGCCTTCACGGTATGATCGGCGGTCAGGTTATGGATCTTTCTTTTGAAAAGAACAAGCCCGATTTAGACCTTTTGCGTGCAATGTATATTAAAAAAACGGGTTGTTTAATTTCCGCCGCGGCCGAAATTGGTGCAATTATTGGTGGTGCAACTGATGAAGAAGTTACCATTGCAAAAAATTATGCAGTAAATTTGGGACTCGCTTTTCAAATTATTGACGATATTCTTGATGTAACGGGTGATGAGGCCGTTTTGGGCAAACCTATAGGTAGTGACGATGAAAACGGCAAAACCACTTTTGTTACACTTTTGGGGCTTGAAAAAGCTAAAACTGTCGCAAAAGAACTTACTGATGAAGCTTTGGGTTTATTATCTATGCTTTCGGGCAACACTACAAACTTAAGGCTTATTACAAGCTATTTATTAGAAAGAAATTATTAAAGGACTGTAAAATTTGGAGTATCAAATTCTTAACAAAATTTCCTCTCCTGAGGATGTTAAAAAATTAAATAATGCTCAATTACAAAGTCTTTGCAAAGAAGTGCGCGAGTGTATTATTGAAACCGTTTCTAAAAACGGTGGGCATCTTGCGTCCAATTTGGGTGCGGTTGAGTTGACCATTGCCTTGCACCGTACATTTAACTCGCCAAAGGATGCCATCATTTTTGACGTGGGGCATCAATGCTACACACACAAGCTTTTAACGGGCAGATTTGATAGATTTTCCACCCTTCGTACCGAAGGCGGTATTTCCGGCTTTATGAAACCGAGCGAGAGTGAGCACGACCCCGTAATTACAGGTCATAGCAGTAACTCTATCTCGGCGGCATACGGCATATACTGTGCCAAAAAGCTTTCGGGCGATAGCGGTACCGCTGTTGCAGTTATTGGTGACGCCGCGCTTACAGGCGGTATGGCATACGAAGCGCTTAATAACGTTGCGGCTTCAAAAAGTAATTTTATTGTTATTTTAAATGACAATAAAATGTCTATTTCACGCAATGTTGGCGGATTATCTCGCAGTCTTACAAAAATGCGCAACAAGCCCAAATACCATAATTTTAAATTTGCTATAAGTAAGTTTTTGCTTAAAATACCGCTTGGTAAATATATAAATTCTTTTATTTTCTCTGTTAAGGAAATTTTAAAGAGCATTATTTATAAAAATAACTTTTTCTCTTCGCTTGGCTTTAACTATTTAGGCCCTGTTGATGGGCATAATATTGAAGCAATGGAAGAGCTGTTTAAGGTTGCGCAAAGCTATAATCGTCCATCCCTTGTGCACGTTGTCACAACTAAAGGTAAGGGCTACCATTATGCCGAGACAAGCCCTAAGAATTATCACGGTGTTTCACCCTTTGTGGTTGAAGAAGGAGCAATTACAAGTGGCAAATTAACATTTTCGGATGTGGCAGGTAAAACCTTGTGCGAAATGGCGGGTAACGACCCTAAAATTTGTGCTATTACCGCTGCTATGACAAGTGGTACCGGTCTTTCGGAGTTTGCGAAAACCTATAAAAACCGCTTTTTTGACGTTGGTATTGCCGAGCAGCACGCCGTTACCTTTTGCGCCGGCCTTAAAAAAGGTGGTATGAAGCCTTATTTTGCGGTTTATTCTTCATTTTTACAACGCGCATACGACCAAATTATTCACGATTGCGCGGTGGAAAATTTGCCCATTACTTTGCTTGTTGATAGAGCCGGTATTGTTGGTGAGGACGGAGAAACCCACCAAGGTTTGTTCGATATTTCTTATTTGACAAGTATACCTAATGTTGAAATTTTTTCTCCCGCCTCTTTTATGGAGTTGGAGTATTATATAAAGCAGAGCGCAAATAGTCGTAACGTTACTGCTATTCGTTACCCACGCGGTAGCGAAGCTAAAAACAATATTGAAATCGATTTTAAAAAAGAGTTTTATTGTGTTTCAGGTAAAGGTAAAAAGGCAATTGTTACTTACGGTAGGCTTTTTAACGAAGCGCTTAAAGCTAAAGAAAAGGATAACGATTTAGATATTATTAAATTAAACAAGGTTTTTCCGTTTAGTGATGATTTGGTTAAAACCTTATCAACTTATAGCAGTATTCATTTTTATGAGGAAACAATTAAGAGTGGTGGCATAGGCGAACATTTAATAAGTCTTTTGTTACAAAACGGCTTTAAGGGTGAATTTACAATTCATGCTATTGATAATAAATTTGTTCCCGCTGCGAGTGTTGCTTCGACAATTGCTGCAAACGGTTTGGATTATGAAAGTATGTTAAGGAGTTAAAATGGCAAAAATCAGATTAGACGTTGCTTTGGTTGAAAAAGGCTTTGCCGAAAGCCGCGAAAAAGCAAAAGCGCTTATTATGGCGGGTATAGTTTTTGTTAACAACCAAAAATCCGATAAGGCGGGTAACACCGTTAAGGAAGACGATATTATTGAAGTTAGGGGCGAAACCCTAAAATATGTTAGCCGTGGCGGCTTAAAGCTCGAAAAAGCTGTTAAGGTTTTTGATTTTTCGCTTGAAAATGCCATTTGTGCCGATATTGGCGCTTCAACCGGCGGCTTTACTGATTGTATGCTTCAAAATGGCGCCAAAAAGGTTTATGCTATTGACGTTGGCTACGGTCAGCTTGCTTGGAAGCTTAGAACGGATGAACGTGTTGTTAATCTTGAACGCACTAACTTCCGTTACGTTACTAAGGAGCAGGTTCCCGATGAGTTGGACTTTGCTTCGGTTGACGTTTCGTTCATTTCACTTTCTTTGATTTTCCCCGTAATGCGCACCTTACTTCGCGATGGCGGTCAGGCCGTTTGCCTTATAAAGCCTCAGTTTGAAGCGGGCAGGGAAAACGTTGGCAAAAAGGGCGTTGTAAGGGATAAAAACGTTCACATTGCAGTTATTGAAAAAATTGTTACATTAATCAGCGAAAACAACTTTTCACTTTTAGGGCTTGATTTTTCTCCCGTAAAAGGACCAGAAGGTAATATTGAATACTTGTGCCACATAGAAAAAAGTGATAATCCGCAAAACGTTTGTGCCACTAATGCGGCAGAGGTTGTTGAAAAATCATATGAAGCATTGAAGGAGGGATAATTTATGACAGTTGCGGTTTTGCCAAACCTTGATAAACGCGGTTCGGCACAGGTTGTTGAAAAACTGGGCTTACTTTTGAAAAAAGAAGGCATTGATGCTTATTTGCCCGATACAATTTGCTCTCCCAATTTTAAAACCGCGCCCGAGGATGAATTATATCGCTTAGCCGACTTTGTGATAACAATTGGTGGCGATGGCACAATTATTCGTTACGCTAAGCGCGCCGCACTTGATAACAAGCCGGTTTTGGGTATAAACGCCGGTAGAATGGGTTATCTCGCCAATATTGAACAAAATGAGCTTTACTTAATTCCTAAGCTTATTAACAATGAATATAACGTTGAAGAGCGTATGATGCTTAACGTTGAGGTTTTTGAAAACGGCGAAAAGGTTAACGAATTTTCCGCGCTTAACGATGCAGTTATAACAAGTGGCTTTATTTCACGTATAATTGATATTTCGGTTTCGGTTGGTCGCGACACCATAAATTATTTGGCTGATGGTCTTATAATTTCTACTCCTACAGGCTCTACAGCCTACTCTATGTCGGCAGGGGGACCGATTATTGACCCCTCAACCGAGAATATTTGCATTACTCCTATTTGTTCACACTCGCTTTCGGCTAAGCCGATTTTACTTGGCGTTAATAACGAAATTACGCTAAAGTCTTTTTCTAAAAAGCGTACCGAAATTTATTTGACGGTTGACGGCAGAAAGGTTGCAAACGTTAAACCTTATACCAAAATTAAGATTACCAAATCTAAAATAGCGGTTAAGCTTATTCGTCTTAATGACCGCTCGTTTTATAAAACGCTTTCAATAAAATTTAACGATAGTAGGAGCTTTTAACCGTGAAACATACACGACAAAAACAAATAATTGATATTATTAAATCTAAAATTATTTTCACACAGGAAGATTTGCAAAACGAGCTTTTGAATTTGGGCTTTGACGTTACACAATCTACCGTTTCGCGTGATATTAAGGAGTTAAAGCTTTATAAAAGTCGCGATAAGGAGGGCAATTATCGTTACGTAACTAATAATATTCGTAGCGATAATACCCAAAGAAATATTTTTACAAGCTCGGTTTTATCGGTTGATTATGCACTTAATAACGTGGTTATTAAATGTCGCACCGGTATGGCTTCGGGTGCATGTGTTGCCTTGGATGATATTTTCCATGAATATATGCTAGGCTCGCTTGCAGGTGATGATACTATCATTGTTGTAACACACAGTGTTGAAGACTCTAAAACCTTGGTAGAGCAAATTAATAACATTTTATAATATAACGGCGGAATTTTTTATGTTAAAATTTTTACATATTGAAAATATTGCGGTTATTGAGCAAACTGATATTGAATTTAAATCCGGCTTTAACGTATTAACGGGTGAAACGGGTGCAGGTAAATCAATTTTAATTGATGCCATAAACGCTGTTTTGGGCGAGCGCACTTCTAAGGATTTAATTAGAACAGGGTGCGATAGCGCTCTTGTTTCGGCTGTTTTTGGCGATTTAAATCATCAAACAGTTAACGCTTTGAATGATAATGATATTACGCCTGATGACGATGGGAATATTGTTATAACTCGTAAGCTTAGTCTTACCGGCAAGGGTATTATTAAAATTAATAATATTCCCGTAACCGCAACTGTTTTAAAAGAAATTGCTAAAAATTTAATCAATATACACGGTCAGCACGATAATCAGTTTTTATTAGACCCTAATATGCATCTTTCCTATATTGATGCCATTGCCGAAAATTCGCAACTTATTGATGAATATTATGCCGAATTTAAAGAGCTTAACAAAATCCGTAAAGAGCTTGTGGCTTTGCAAATGGATGAGGATGAAAAGGCGAGAAAACTTGATTTGCTTAAATATCAAATAAGTGAATTGGAGCAAGCGAGCATAAAGGTTGGGGAAATTGCTGATTTAAAAGAAAAATTGGCAATTTCGCAAAATATTGAAAAAACGATTAATTCACTTAAAGGTATTGACTATCTCTTAAGCGGTACCGACGATACTGATGGTGCAGTTACGCAAATAAACAATTCACTCAAGCTTTTGAAAAATATTCAAGGCAATAATTTTGACAATAGCCTTTCAAAGCTTAATGAAGCGCTTACAGCTATTGAAGATGCCAGGGCAGAAATTGATTCTTTTTTAAGCAATACCGAATATTCCGATCTTGATCCCGACAAAATTAGCGCAAGGCTTGATTTGTTATCGCGTCTTATGGTAAAATACGGAAATAGCGAAGAAGAAATGCTTGAATATTTGGATAACGCCAATGCCGAGCTTGAAAAAATTGCTTTTTCGGAAAATCGCATTTCAGAACTTGCGATTCTTTTGGATCAATCTAAAAATCGCCTTGTTGAAAAGGGAGAAACGCTTTCGCAAAGCCGAACTGCCGCTGCGCTTGATTTTTCTAATAAGGTTTGCGGCATTTTAGAATATCTCAATATGCCGAACGTTAAGTTTAGTGCCGCTATTACCCAGGGTAAATATACAAAAAACGGCTGTGACAGTGCCGAATTTTTGATTTCTGCCAATGCGGGTGAAACCTTAAAGCCGCTACATAAAATCGCCTCAGGCGGCGAATTATCGCGCGTTATGCTTAGTATTAAGAGCGTGCTTTTGGATAAAGATAACGTTGGCACAATGATTTTTGACGAAATCGATACTGGTATTAGCGGTATTACGGCTGGCAAGGTTGCAACACAGCTTAAAAACGTTGCTACAAAACGTCAGGTAATTTGTGTAACCCACTTGGCCCAAATTGCCGCAGTCGCTAACGAGCATTTGCTTATTGAAAAAACCGTAAAGGAAAACCATACCTTTACTAAGGTTACCGCACTTGATTATGAGCGAAAAATTGGTGAAATCGCCCGCATAATGTCGGGTACAAATATAACAGAAAATTTATATAATTCTGCAAAGGAATTGTTGGATAGGAGTAATTAAAAATGAAGATTTATGACGAACTCGTAGCCCGTGGTCTTATAGCACAGGTTACCGATGAAGAAGAAATTAAGGAACTTATTAACGAAGGTAAAGCCACATTCTACATTGGCTTTGACCCTACTGCCGATAGCTTGCACGTTGGTCACTTTATGGCTCTTTGCCTTATGAAGCGTCTTCAAATGGCAGGCAACAAGCCTATCGCACTTATCGGTGGCGGTACAGGTCACATTGGCGACCCTTCTGGCAGAACTGATATGCGCTCTATGATGACTGCTGAACAAATTCAACACAACTGCGACTGCTTTAAAGAGCAAATGAGCAAGTTTATTGAATTTGGCGAAGGCAAGGCGCAAATGGTTAACAACGCTGACTGGCTTTTAAAGCTTAATTATATCGACCTTTTGCGTGAGGTTGGCGCTTGCTTCTCGGTTAATAATATGCTTCGTGCTGAATGTTACAAGCAAAGAATGGAAAAGGGTCTTTCTTTCCTTGAATTCAACTATATGATTATGCAAAGCTACGACTTCTATCATTTGTTCAAGGAATACGGCTGTAATATGCAGTTCGGCGGTGACGACCAATGGTCAAATATGCTTGGCGGCACTGAGCTTATCCGTAAAAAGCTCGGTAAAGACGCTTACGCTATGACTATTACCTTACTCCTTAATTCTGAAGGCAAGAAGATGGGTAAAACCGTTGGCGGTGCTGTATGGCTTGACCCCAAAAAGACAAGCCCTTACGAATTCTATCAATACTGGCGCAACGTTGCTGACGCTGACGTTTTGAAGTGTATCCGTATGCTTACCTTCTTACCACTTGAAGAAATTGACAAGATGGATTCTTGGGAAGGCGCTCAGCTTAACACCGCTAAGGAAATTTTAGCTTACGAGCTCACAAAGCTTGTTCACGGCGAAGAAGAAGCCGAAAAGGCTCAAACTACCGCTCGCGCAGTATTTGGCGGTGCAGGTGCTCACGAAAATATGCCCACTACCGAATTATCAAACGATGACTTTATCGACGGTAAAATCGGTGTTCTTGCTATGATGGTAAAAGCAGGCCTTGCAGCTTCTAATGGCGAAGCAAGACGTCTTGTTCAACAGGGCGGCGTTAGCATTAACGACCAAAAAATTACCGATGCTTCTCACGCTTTGACTGTAGAAGATTTTGCTGAACAGGTAATTCTTAAAAAGGGTAAGAAAAACTTCGTTAAGTTTGAGGTAAAATAATGGGATTTTTTAGTCGCAAACGTAAAAATGACAATCTTTTAAAAACCTTTGACGGCAGGGAATTGAAGTATGTTACAAAGCGAATTCAAAAGCCTGACGGTAGTTTTTCTTACGAGATTGTTGGTAAAAGTGGCAGAATAGCTGTTTTGGGTGAATATATTCGTATAATATGCGGTGAAATCGACGTTTTTAATTGTAAAATTGCTGATTCCAAGTATTACCTTTTAATGAGTGGCGACGGTGTTACTGTAGAAGGACAAAATACTGTTACCGGTCAGTACGACAACGTAACCGCATATTACACTTACTACAGAAAATGAGGTTTATATGCTAACTAAAATACGCAAAATTATTTTAAGCCTTTTAATGCTTATAACCGTTTTTATTGAAATCAAGGGCTTTGGCTTGACTTTTAGAAGTCTTGGCACCGGTATTTTCATATACTATACCGAAATTTCAAACTTAATTGCGCTTTTATCGGCGGCGGTTGCTTTGGTTTATTTGATAATTAAATTTAAATCAACAAGTTGCGAGTTTCCTAATTGGTTGTCGGCATTAAGATTTTTAAGCGCCACAATGCTTTTAATGACAATGCTTATCACAATTTTTGTTTTGGTACCACATTCGCCGCATTTAAAAGATAGTTTATTGTTTAGTGGCTATGGGCTTTATCATCACACCTTGGCACCAATTATAACCTTGTTTTCATACCTTTGTTTAGAACCGCATTTCTCAAAAAAGAAGGTTTTGCTTTTGCCGCTTGGTGCAACCATTATTTACGGACTGTTTATGGTGATATTCAATATCTTAGGCAAGGTTGACGGACCGTATTTTTTCCTTAGGGTTACTTATCAACCTATAAAAACTACCGTTATTTGGTCAATAGCCCTTTTGCTTCTAGTACTGTTTTTCGCTACTATTATCTATCTTTTAAGTCTTTTGGTTGATTACTTAAAAAGAAAAATTTTTAAATAAAACAGAAACCGCTGAAGTGTAAACTTCGGCGGTTGTTATTTAAATTAAAGTAACGTTTATATATTATCAATTTGAATTATAAGTTTTAAAAATAAGAAATTGAGTAAATATAAAAACTGTGCTATAATACCTATGAGGTGCAAATACTATGAAAAAACTCAAAGGATTGATTATAATGTTTTTAATTTCACTTTCGCTTTTCGGTTTAACTGCTTGTCAGGATAGCGAAAATAATGTCACTTACGAACAAATTACTGCTAAAGAAGCCAAAAATATTATGGAAACGCAACAGGATTACATTATTATTGATGCCCGTACTGATGAAGAATTCGCTGAGGGGCATATTGAGAATGCAATCTTGATCCCCGAATATGAAATTGCTAACCGAGCCGAACAACAATTACCTGACAAGGATGCGCTAATTCTTGTTTACTGCCGAAGCGGTAGACGTAGCAAAATCGCATCTGAAGAACTTGTAAAGCTCGGCTACACCAATGTAAAAGAATTCGGTGGCATTATCGACTGGCCTTATGAGATTGTTAAGTGATTTGTGGAGCGTAGGCAATGAGTGAAAAAAATTCGGAACTTTTATTGCATTTGCAGGATAACGAGTGGCCTTTTGAATTTACCGACCACGATAGACTGATCGCAAGAGCAATCGTTTTTGATGAAGCGGGACTTTTTTACTTTAATCGTATGGAACGCGACGACCTTTTTGGAAAGGGCACTTTTATTGAAACGGCGGGCGGCGGTGTTGAAGATAGCGAGGATTTGCACACTGCAGTTAAAAGAGAGGCTAGGGAAGAACTAGGCGCAAACGTTGAAATTGTGTGTAAAATTGGTGTGGTTGAGGATTATTATAATCTTATTCATCGCCACAATATTAACCATTACTTTTTGTGCAAAGCGGTATCTTTCAGCGAAAAAGAATTAACGGATGAGGAAATTAAAAAATTCCATCTATCTACCTTAAAATTAACTTATAAAGAAGCGGTGGTTGAATATAAAAAGTGCTTTGCTACAAAGCTTGGTAGTCTTATCGCTAAAAGAGAAATGCCAATATTGGAACGTGCTAAAGAGATATTAGACAATATAGGAGCAAATTATGATATTTGAAACAAAACGGCTTATTCTACGCCCTTGACGCGAGGATGACGCCCAAGAATTGTTTAACCATGCAAAAAACCCTGATGTAGGTCCTG
>JAFVTJ010000125.1 GCA_017503305.1 Clostridia bacterium | reverse complement strand
TATAATCGATTTTAATAAATCAGTTGTTTTTAATAAACTACATAATTCAAACAGATTATTTAATTTAGCTAATAATTTATTTAAAATCTCACCTTATAGAAAATTTTTTCTAATACCATTATATATTTTAAAAAATTCCATCCGATAGAAATTTTTAAAATGATACTTACTATATCCAAAAAATTTCTATCGCCTGAAAATTTCGCCTTATTTTTTATATTCAAGAAAATATTGAGATTTGTAACCAATGAAACCAAGTTTTAACACCCAATAATATAATTATAAAATAATATATTAACTAATCGCCTTATAGGCTTAAACAATCAATTATTCGATTGACTCCATAAATTATTAAATTTGTATTTTAATTGCTATATTAAATTTAAGCAAGTGTGAAATAACCTATATTCATCAAATTGTTATTTTTTTAACAATTTGCACGACCCTAAAACACACTAATTTCGGCATTCATAAGTTTTATAAGGAGTAATGTTGTTATAGCGATTATAATAATCGAAACCACAAACAAAGCAATGCTTCTATTATTGTTCGTTTTAGGTGACTCTTTTGCAAAATCACCAATTCTTGCTTTTTTAAGCACTCCCCTAATCGGTTTATAAAGAGCCACCGTAGCCGAGGCATTTATAAGTGCTTTACAAAAATTAAATGGTAAAAGCAAGGTTGGTATCATTGCGATAACTGCTTTAGTATCAACTGTCGGTATATAAAGCGGTGTAATAAGTATATTAGCAAGACACATTACTACGCAAACGCCAACAACAGAAGCAGCTACGCCGATTATAGCACCCAAAAACGTGCGTTTAAATTTATAAACTATACCAACAATAAACGCAAAGGTTGCTGATGATAAGAAATTCATAATAAGTCCGTAAAATCCGGTATCACTTACCGATAAAAACTCTAAAAATGCGACTATGCCTGCCGAAATGACACCATAAAGCGGACCAAACATTAAAGATATAATAGCAATAACGGTATCCTTTAAATCGAAAGAAAGATGCGCAACCTTAAAACGCAAAACGGCCGTCATTATAAACGCTAAAGCACAAAATACACCTGTAACGCTTATTTTAACTAATTTTTCTTTTTTCATAAAAACACCTCTAAAAAAACCCCTGCTATAAAAATAGCAAGGGCGTAAAATTAAACTAATCTTCTTTCATCCCGACTATACGGTCGGCTTTGGAATTTCACCAAATCAGCCTTTCGGCTCGCGGGCTTTACCGCCGGTGAGGATTTGCGCCTCGCCCTGAAGAATAAATATTAAGTTTATACTATTATATTCTTTTAGTGTTCAAATGTCAATCACTTAAAGTACATAAATAATTGACATTTAATCATACCGTTATAAAGCTTACGGCGTTTGTCAGCTTCACGACCGAAATGCTTTTCAAACTCATCGTGCGGGCTTATAACGTAATATTTTTGACCGTCACCCGACCGAAAACGCTCTCCCATTGTTTTATAAAGGCTCTCGGCCGCTTTTACATCAAGCAAGCGTTCGCCATAAGGCGGATTAGTAACGGTGATACAGCGTTCTTTAGGTGCCGCAAAATCCTTAACATCGCCAAAAGCGGCTTTTACATACTTTTCAACACCCGCTTTTTTGGCATTGGCAAGGGTTAATTCAACACAAGCGGGGTCAATATCAAAGCCCTGCGCTCTGAAATCGATATTTTTAAGTATTGAATCTTGTGCTCTCATACGCTCTTCTTGCCAAATTTTGCTGTTTAAAAATCCAAAGCGTTCAGAAGTAAAAAATCTTCTAAGACCGGGCGCGGTTTTGGTAGCCATTAAAGCTGATTCAATTAAAATTGTACCGCTTCCGCAAAACGGGTCAAAAATCTTTGTATCAGGATAGATACGCGCCAAATCACACATAGCGGCGGCCAAAGTTTCCTTAAGCGGTGCATCGTTAGAATTACGGCGGTATCCCCTTTTGTGTAGTCCTTCACCAGAAGTATCAATCATCATTGTAACAAGGTTTTTATGAATAGAAAAACGGATTTTATATTCGATACCCGTTTCTGGAAAAATTGAAATCTTGTATTTTAATTTAAGTCTTTCAACAATAGCTTTTTTAATAATGGATTGACAGTCAGGTATGCTGAAAAGTTGAGAATTAATGCTCCAACCATTTACGGGAAAAGCATCATCGCGGCCAATAAAATCTTCCCAAGGAAGTGCTTTAACGCCTTCAAAAAGCTCTGTAAAAGTAACCGCAGTAAATTCACCAACGTTGATTAAAATACGCTCAGCAAAGCGAGAACAAATATTAGCGCGGGCAAGCATATTTTGGTCGCCCGAAAGCAATACCCTACCATTTTGTGTTTCAATATCTTCAAAGCCCATGCGGCGAAATTCATCAGCCGCAACCTTTTCCACACCGAAAAGACACGGTGCTACTAAATTAATTTTATTCATTTTTACTCCTAAAAAAAGGCGAAGCCATACGGTTTCGCCTCAATTATTATTTCATAGCACGACGCTTTGTGCGTGCATTATCAGGATTTTTACGCTTAAGGTCAGAGAACTTTTCATCGCTTGACTGCTTAAACTGATTCATCATTTCTTCAAATGTTGTTGCAGTGCTTTTACGCGGAGTCCAAGTGTAAGAATTATCCGGCTTTGGTGCAGGTTTCAGCTTACGTTCTTTTGGTTGTGGTTTAGATTGCGGAAGTGCACGCTTAATGCTAAGCGCAATTTTACCGTCATCGCCGATGTTAAGCACCTTCACTTTAACAACTTCGTCAACCTTTAAGTGCTCGTTAATGTTGCTAACATAGGTGTTTGCCACCTCAGAAATATGTACCATTCCTGATTTACCGTCGCCAATGTCAACGAATACACCAAAATTGGTAATGCCTGTGATTTTACCCTCTAAAATTTCTCCAATGGTAAGTTGCATAAAAGCCGAAAATCCCCCTAAGAAAATGAATTAACTTCCTGAAATATCGATAAATACCTGCTCGTCCGAATAGATATACCCTAAACGCTCACGCGCAGCTTTTTCAATAATTTGTTTATTTGATTCGTCCGCAAGTAATACCTTAAGTTCTTCAATAGCCTGTTGCTTGTTTTGATATTGAAGCTTTAATGCCTCAAGCTCGGCCTGGCCTTCGTTCAGTCTTGACCAAAGGCCAACAAAGTTTGAAAGCATATGAACGCAAAATATTAAAATAACAAATTTTAGTATAATGCTTCTATTATTTTTAGGCTTGCGTTTCATAGTAACTCTCCAAAATCAAGTTTACAACTAACTTTTGTTATTATACAACACTTTAGTTGCCATTTTCAAGCATTTTTTAAAAAAATTAGAGCTTATATGATCAATTTTATTAATTAACCAATATAATCCTTTAAAAAATAAATTTATACCCTTAAAAATTATCTTTAAAAGGCACTTTATCAGCAGTAAATTGTACTTTGAAAGCAAAATATAAAATGTTATAAACCCCAAAACTATGCCAATTATAACATAAAATCTAACTTCGCCATTTGTAAATGCTAGTAAATAAAAGAAAGTAACGAATGCCAAGGTTAAAAAATAGAATAAAT
>JAFVTJ010000124.1 GCA_017503305.1 Clostridia bacterium | reverse complement strand
TTATAAAAAATCAAGAAACTAACCATATTTTCGCGGTTAGTTTCTTTTTTATAGCGTTAAAAATATATTCAAAAATAAAAAAATAATACTTGTAATTAAGAATACATAGTAGTAAAATGTTATACGGTTTTGAAAGGGAGATGTTTTTAATGCACACACTATTGTCTTTATCTGTCGCATTATTTGCGGGACTTATGCTTTCCCGCGTGGTTAAAATTTTTAAACTTCCGGCCGTTACAGGCTATCTTATTGCAGGTATACTTATAGGCCCCTATTGCTTGGGTGCCCTTGGTATTAAGGGATTAGGCTTTGTCAGTATGGCAGACATTGAAACCTACGACCTTCTGTCCGAAACGGCGCTAGGCTTTATCGCTTTTTTAATCGGTAATGAGTTTAGGCTTTCACAGCTTAAAAAAACGGGTAAGCAAGCAACCATTATCGGTATTTTTCAAGCCGTTTTAACAACACTTGTTGTTGATGCGGTGCTAATAGGCGTTCACTTTATAATTCCCGATAAGTTACCCTTGCCGAGTGCTATAATTTTGGGTGCTGTGGCAGCGGCAACTGCGCCTGCGGCAACCTTGATGGTTGTAAAGCAATATAAAGCAAAGGGTCCTTTGACCGAAATTTTGCTTCCTATCGTTGCGCTTGATGATGCGGTAGGTCTTGGAATTTTTGCAATATCGTTCGGTATTGCAAAGGCGCTTATCGCAGGCAAGGTCGATGTTTTATCAATTATATTAGAACCCATTTTAGAGGTTGTTTTATCGATAGGCCTTGGCGCTTTGATGGGCTTTATTTTCAATTACTTTGAAAAATTCTTCCATTCACGCTCAAAGCGTCTTGCAATGTCGGTAACCTTTGTGTTTTTAACCGTAGCACTTTCTATGCTTGAATTCCATATTGGCGGCGTACATATCGCTTTCTCGTCCTTGCTTGTTTGTATGATGCTCGGTACAGTGTTCTGCAACGTTTGTGATTTTTCGGAAGAGCTTATGGACCGTATCGACCGCTGGACCGCACCGTTATTTATACTCTTTTTCGTTATAAGCGGTAGCGAGCTTGAATTATCGGTATTTACCGATTTACTCATCGTATTTGTTGGTGTGGCGTATATTCTTTCACGTTGCGTTGGTAAGTACTTTGGTGCAAGATTAAGCGCAAGTGCTACTAAGTGCGACAGTAACATTGTAAAATATTTAGGTGTTACCCTTTTCCCGCAGGCGGGTGTGGCGCTTGGTATGGCAATGAAGGCCGAAACCTTGGGCCCTGAAGGCGTAATTGTTGCTAACATAACACTTTTCTCAGTTTTGATTTACGAGCTTGTAGGTCCTTATCTCACAAAGATTTCGCTTCTTAAGGCGGGCGAAATTAAGCCCGAAGGCAAAGAGAGTGCTCGTAAAGCAACCGACTGGAAGCACTAAATTTTATAAAGTAAAAACGCTTTGGAATTTCCAAAGCGTTTTTGTTTTGCTATTTTTTAATATCGTTCATTGTGCCAATAAAGAACGGAATTTTGTTTTGAGTGTCGATAAGCATATATACAAACGGCCTGTTAAGATAAACCCTTTTAGGTTCTGCGGGTGCGGCATTGTCTGTCATTTCAATAAGTGTTGCGGCACCGGCTTTTGTGCCTTTTTCGCTAACCGAGATAAAGGTTTTGTGAAGCACGCGGCCAATATATATATTCCCTGCGGTTGAGGTTCCAAGGCCTTGGAATTGGGCGAGGGTATCATTGAAGGCTTTCGACATACCCATTTTAATTAAGGTATCTACCAGTTCGGTAGAGTACTCGGTTTCAAATTTTGGTATAGCGGCATTTACAACGTCGGGTTTTGGATTTTGAAGCAAGCCGTAAAGTGTTTTACCATCAAGAGAGGCCACATAATTTTCAAGGCTTACGTTCTCATTCGGCAGCATTGCAACAAAAGCGTATTTGCCGCCCTTGTAGTATTTTATAAAGCCTTTTGCATTTTGGTCTTCAAGGTAAAAGCTTTCGTCAGAATACATAAACTTGGTTTCTTGTTTGGTGCCGTCCGATTTAGTAAACACACCGTTTTTAACCTGATCTTTTTTATAAATTTCTTCCCATTCGGCCTCAAAGGCGAGGGCATTTACAAGGTACATAACCGCTTCAGCTGGAATTTTATCCAAAATTTCGGGAATCATTTTATCGGTTTTTTTATTTACCCAATTGTTTATATCCTTACAGGTTTGGCTGTTAAAAGGCGCCTTGTAGATATCGGCGCCGTAATAGTCGGCATTGGTTTGAAGAAAATCTTGGTTTACTGTAAACCTTTCGTCATCGGTAAACCATATAGAATTTGCAAGGCTTAGCTTGTTTTTATCGTCCTGTGGCAAATTCTTCAAATAATCGTAAAGATAGAAGTTTAACATTTCCTTATCAATACCGATAACCGATTCCATTTCTTTAAGGGTTTCGCCTTCGGCACCGTTTGCAGTTAAAGCCAAGGCATAAAGCACCGACAAAGGAGAAATTAGCGTGTTTTCGCCGTCTTCTTGGCTTGAACGGAACAAGCGCACCGCAAAATCAGTAACCGAAGCATTGGGCGAGTAGGAGTAGGTTGGAATGATTACATCGCGGGGAGTAACATCTTTCATTAAGTCGGTTGCGCTAATTTTACTACAACCGCTAAGATTAAAGAGCATAGCACATATTAAAAGCAAGCTTAAAACCATCAAACAAAAACGACTTTTTTTCATTTTAATTTCTCCTTTCAATCGTAGAAGAGTTCATATTCAGGAAGAGCTTTCCATTCCTCTGTTGCGGTAAGGATATCCTGAATACCTTTGCAGGTGTCAAGGAACTTCTGTCCCTTGGGATTGTTAGATTCATAGGATAGCGCAATATCCTTTGCTCGAACAGTTTTAATATTATCGCCATTTCGGAGCGTAAGGATCAGCGTCATAGACGGACTGGAGGCAAGATCTCCATGTGGATTGTATTCATCCGGATAGGTCTCTATATCCAGATCCCAAAGAAGCTCCCAAATCTCAAACAACTGCGTACCGTCAAGCTTAAGCGTTGTGACGTAATTCTCGGGATTTGTAGTGTCCGTGGTTTTCACTAACCTTTCTGTTGCGCTGTCGTAGGAGCTAATACCATAGGTATTCCACGTTAATGAAAACGATAAGTTCGTATGCATATCGGTACCTACCGTACCATTCATAGCATCGTGATCGCCTTTTTCATCATGCTCGATGCCGTCCATATAACTATCTTCATTGGCAGTTTTATTATTTCCAATAGGCAGCATAGCAGGAAGAATTGTAATTGACATCACAGTTAATATTAAGCACAGCGGAATACAAAGCGCCAGAATGCGATTGCGGTTTTTCTTACGTTCCTTTATTCTATTTTCACTGCGGCGAAACACTTCTGCCTTACATTCGTTTAATTCTCTCATAATAATAGCTCACCATCCTTTCCAAGAATGATGCGTAGTTCCTTCTTTGCACGATACAGAAGATTATCCACCTGCTTGCAATTCTTCTTCATTATTTTGGCCGCTTCGTCATAGGTCATCTCTTCGAAATAAATCAAATGAATAACCACACGCATATCCTCCGGAAGTTTGGCAACAGCGGCATTCACCGCACGCTTTCTCTCGTCTGCCAGAACGATCTCTTCCAGTGCCCTTTCGTCGTGGGGAAGGTTGTTCGCCTCGTTTAGCTCGAGAATATCAATCACCTTGCGGTGCTTGATGTAATCGAGGGCACGGCTTCTGCCGATCATAAAAAGATATGTCTTCAAGGTCACCTTGAAGTTGTACCGATGCTTATATACGACAAGATCCGAAAAGGTATCTATCGCAATGTCTTCGGCTGTGTGGATATCGTGCACGTAACGGTCAATGAAGAAAACAAGACTGCGAAACAGCTCCTTAATGATTTCATCAAAGGCACTCTCATCACCATCGAGGAAACGGCGGTAGCTACTTGCGCCGTTATCCATCGGAATTCCTCCTATTCTTAGGATCATGACTGACCCCTTTCACTTATTATACGACTGAACCTGCTGCTGTTCCTTATAAATAATCGCAAAAGCCCGCAACTTTTTTCAAAGTTACAGGCTTTCATCATCCATGTTCAGCACTTATGTAGGTTGATGCTCCTATAACCGCATCGTGAAATACTTCGTGAAAGTATTATAGCACAAATTTGTGACTATTTCTACCTTTTTTGCAAGGCATAATAGTTGCTGAACAGAACTAAAACAGTTTAAAACAACAAAAATCCGACCATCTTGCGATGATCGGATTTTTTATACGTTAGTTATAACGCTTAAACTATTAAAGATTAGCCGTTGATAGCAGTAACAACGCCGGAACCTACAGTTCTACCACCTTCACGGATAGCGAAACGTAAGCCTTCTTCGATAGCGATAGGAGTGATAAGTTCAACGTCCATATCTACGTTATCGCCAGGCATACACATTTCTGTGCCAGCGGGAAGAGTGATAACACCGGTAACGTCAGTAGTTCTGAAATAGAACTGAGGACGATAGTTGTTGAAGAAAGGAGTATGACGGCCACCTTCTTCTTTGCTAAGAACGTAAACTTGACCACGGAACTTTGTATGGGGGTTGATTGAACCGGGCTTACAAAGAACTTGACCACGTTCGATTTCGTCACGGCCAACACCACGGAGAAGTGCACC
>JAFVTJ010000012.1 GCA_017503305.1 Clostridia bacterium | reverse complement strand
CGCTTTTTTTATAGAGATTTATAAAGGTGAATTTTCCACCGTTTTCGCAAATACTTTTGTCGGAAATATGATTTGCACCGTGATTTATAAGAATTTCGCTAACTTCGGCTGCACATTTGTTTTTTCGTTCGCTTATTAGCAGTACCATAATTTATCACCAAATAGTATTATTGCCAAATTTTTAGTTGAAAACGCGTGTAATATATGATATCATAAATTGGTAAAAAGTAATTTTTATATTGGAGAGGTTATTATGAGTATTACAAGGAAATTATTTGGTAAAATGCCCAACGGTCAAGAAGTTTATTGCTATACACTTTCTTGTGAATGCGGTATTTCAGCTGAGATTATTGATTACGGCGCAACACTTCGCTCATTATTTGTGCCTAACAAGAACGGCACAGTAACCGACGTTGTTTTGGGCTATGACACTGTTGAAGAATATATGACCAACGATGGCTATATCGGTGCTACTATCGGTCGTTTTGGCAACCGTATTCGCGTTGGTAAATTCACTTTAAACGGCGTGGATTATACTCTTGCTACTAACGATGGTCCTAACCATTTACACGGTGGCGACATTGCGTTTGATAAGCGCGTTTGGGATGCAAAGGAAGAAAACGGCGCTTTGGCATTTTATTTAACTTCTCTTGATATGGAAGAAGGCTATCCCGGCACACTTGAAGCTAAGGTTACATATGCTATCAAGGATCACGGTCTTGAAATTTCCTACGAAGCAGTAAGTAATAAGGATACAATTTATAACCCCACCAACCACTCCTATTTTAATTTAGCAGGCGAGGGCACTATAAACGATCAGTATTTGCTTATTAATGCTGACGAATTTACACCAAACGATTTGGACTGCTTGCCCACAGGCGAGGTTGTTAAGGTTAAGGGTACTTGTATGGACTTTACTGAATACCACACTATCGGTGAACGCGCTGATTGTGATGAAGAATTTGTAAAGCCCTATACCGGTTACGATCATAACTTTATTTTGAACGGTCAAAGCCCCGCTTGTGCAGCTTATTCTGAAAAAAGCGGCATTCTTATGACTGTTGAAACCACAGAACCCGGTGTTCAGTTATATACCGGCAACGGTACCTCTGACAGAAACGGTAAAAACGGTGCAAAATACGGCCGCAGAAGCGCTTTTTGTCTTGAAACACAACATTTCCCCGATTGCATAAATCACCCTGAATGGCCCAGCTGTGTGCTAAAAGCAGGGGAAAAATTCGAAAGCAAAACAATTTACAAATTCGCATTAAAGGATTAATTTTCAAAAAATCACCGGGTCTTTTGAGATTTGGTGATTTTTGTTAACGGCATATTATTAACACACTATTAACCAAATTCAGTTTATAATATTCTAAAATAAAGGAGGTGCTAATTTGTTTGGGTATATTCGCGCTTCAAAGGGCGAACTTAAAATTAAAGAGTACGAATTATACAAGGGTGTTTATTGTACTCTTTGCAAGGTTTTGGGCAAAAATTATGGTATAATTTCTCGTTTTACACTTAACTATGATTTTACCTTTTTAACACTTTTAAATATGTCCTTGAGTGAAGGTTGCGATAAATTCCAGGAAAAATCATGCACCTTTAATCCTTTGAAAAAATGTAAATATTGCACTAATTTTGATTCTTTCCAAATGCCTGCTGCCGCGGCAATGATAATGGCTTACTATAAATTGCTTGATAATATTACCGATGAAAAAGGTTTTAAGAAACTGTTATATTTAGCTTTAAAACCATTTTTAAAATCTGCAAATAAAAAGGCTAAGCTTAAGTTTCCGCATATTGAAAATATTGTTTATGAGTATATAAGTGAGCAAAACGCTTTGGAAGCTGATTCTTGTGATGAAATTGACAAAATTGCCGATCCTACGGCTAAAGCACTTTCTAAAATTTTAATGCTTTGCAGTGAAGATCCTTCGCAAAAACGCGTTTTAGAGCGCTTAGGGTATTGTCTTGGCAGATATATTTATCTTTTAGATGCTTATTGTGATTTGGAAGATGATATTAAAAGTGGCAGTTATAACGTGCTGAAATTTAAATCACCTGAAAATGTGAAAGAATATATCAGCGCACAAATTTATTTTTGTATTAATGAAGCTGCAAGAGCATTTGAACTTTTGGACATTAAAAAATATAAAACCATTCTTGGCAACATAATTTATTTAGGGTTGGAAGATACCGCAAAAAAGGAGTTAGAAAAATGAAAGACCCCTATAGTATTTTAGGCGTTGACCGCAACGCCACTGATGATGAAATTAAAGAAGCTTACCGTAAGCTTGCAAGAAAATATCATCCCGATAATTATGGCGACAATCCGCTTTCGGATTTAGCTGAGGAAAAAATGCAGGAAATTAACGCCGCTTACGATGCTATTATTAATATGCGCCGCGGCAGGAAGGGAAACCCCGTGGGTGGTAGCGAAACTACCGCTACAGATTTTCCGGAAGTGCGCGATTTGATAAAGCAAGGTAAAATTGAAGAAGCGCTCGAACTGTTGGATACTATTCCGCCGCACCTAAGAAATGCTGAGTGGTATTTTCTTAATGGAACAGTTCTCTATAGACGCGGCTGGTTTGACCAAGCCTTCACAAGCTTTACAACTGCTTCGCGCATGGACCCTTCAAATATGGAATATCGCAACGCCGTTGCAAACGCGCAAAAACAGGCTTCACGCCACCAAAATAACCCTTATCGCACCTATTCGGGCGGCAACAATTGTGATGCGTGTGATATGTGTTTGGGTCTTTGGTGCGCCGATACTTGTTGCGAGTGTGTTGGTTGTGATTTATTAAGGTGTTGCTGATGAAACACACCAAAAAAATAACCTTTTGCGCCATTTTATCGGCTTTATGCACCGTTATAATGCTTTTGTCATTTTTTCCTTATTTTACTTATGCGGTGCCTGCGTTTTCGAGCCTTGTTATGATGATTATACTCATTGAACTTGGCACAAAATGGGCCTTTTTCTCATATTTAACCTCGTCGTTTTTAGTCTTTTTATTTGCCGAAACCGAAAGTAAAATTTTATTTATTTTGTTTTTTGGCTTTTATCCAATAATGAAGGCTTCGATTGAAAAAATCGACAAAACTCTTATTGAATGGCCGTTAAAACTTGCGCTTTTCAATGCTATGGTGCTCTTAGCTTATTTTGTTTTAACAAAATTGTTTATGCTGCCGCTTGACGATTTTGGCAATCTTCAAAAATACGGCACCTTAATTTTGCTTCTTTTAGCAAACGTTGTGTTTGTCCTTTACGATATTGTTATTTCGAAAATGGCAGTGACCTATCTTCAAAAATTTCACTCAAAGGTTTCAAAATTCTTATAAGGAAAGTTTAAATTGAAAAAGGAAGAAATTTTAAGCAATTTAGAATTTGATATTACTGACATTGTTCTGCTTGATAGCGTTACCTCAACCAATGATTACTTAAAAAAACTAGCATTAAACGGTGCTAAAGACGGCACGATTGTTATTGCTAAAAGTCAAACAAAGGGCAAGGGAACAAAGGGTAGAACTTTTATTTCAAAAGAGGGCGGCCTTTATTTAAGCATACTCTTAAAGCCTGATTTTAGGGCGTTTGACGCCACCTTAATTACACCCTTAACTGCGGTCGCTGTTAGTGAAACGATTGCTCAAATAAGCGGAAAAACGCCCCAAATCAAATGGGTAAACGACGTCTACCTTGAAGATAAAAAAGTTGCCGGAATTTTGTGCGAATCTTCAATTGATTCGGCAGGAAAAACCGCATATTTAATTGTTGGTATTGGGGTAAATCTAATAAAACCAAAGGGCGGTTTTAATGATGAAATTTGCGATATTGCAACCGCCGTTTTTGAAGAAGAGAACACGGAAATTTTCTCACAATTTGTAAGCGCTTTAATCAACAATTTTTATAATTTTTACGCACAAATTGATAATAAAACTTTTTTGGAAAAATATCGCAGACAAAATTTTGTTTTAGGCAAGGAAGTTTTAGTGTTAAATAATAATCAAACTTTAACTGCTAAGGCGGTTTGGATTGATGACAACTGTCGATTGGTGGTAGAACTGCCTGACAAATCCCTAAAAACCTTATCTTCGGGTGAGGTAATACTTAAAAAATGATTAAAACCGCAAGCTTTTTGCCTTGCGGTTTTACTATTGTTTAGAAGAAATTATATTTGTCTATAATAAATATATAATTTACTTGATTTTTGCTAGAAAAAATAGTAGAATATTATAAGATATATTTATAAGGGAAATTTTGCCTAAATTTTAGATTTAGCATTTACATAAATTTTAAACGGAGGAAATATATGAGCGAAAAAAACGTGAAAAAAGACGTTAAAAAAAATAATGCGAAAAAATATATAAAGAAAAACACAAAAACAAAAGCTCATCAAAACAAAACAAAAAACTTTAAAACAAAAAATACAACATCCAAAAAACCGAAAGCTCCCCAAAGTCCGTTAAAGATTATTCCGCTTGGCGGCCTTGGCGAAATCGGTAAAAATATTACCCTTTACGAGTATGAAGGCGAAATGTTACTTGTTGACTGCGGTATGGCCTTTCCCGATGACGATATGCCGGGTATTGACATTGTTATTCCTGATTTTTCATACGTTTTAGAAAATAAGGACAAAATTAAAGGCTTGGTTGTGACACACGGACACGAAGACCACATTGGTGCGATTCCTTACCTTTTGCGCGATTTTAATTTGCCGATATATGCTACACGCCTTACTATAGGCTTGATTGAGGGCAAACTTAAGGAACACAAGCTTTTAGCAAGTGCAAACTTAAATACAGTTTCGCCCGGTCAGGTTTTGAACTTTGGAAAATTTAGTGTTGAGTTTATTCACGTTAATCACTCAATACCTGATGCGGTGGCTTTCGCTATTAAGTGCGATGCGGGTACCGTTGTGCACACAGGCGACTTTAAGATTGATACAACACCCATTGATGATTACGTAATTGATATTGGCCGCTTTGCCGAGCTTGGCAAAAAGGGTGTTTTAGCTCTTTTGGCCGATTCTACAAACGCCGAACGTCCCGGTTACACATCTTCCGAGCGTTTGGTTGGTGGCTCTTTTTCAAACTTATTTAAAAAAGCCGATGGCCGAAGAATAATTGTTGCGACCTTTTCTTCCAATATTCACCGCATTCAACAAATCATTGACGAAGCGGTCAGATGTGAACGCAAGGTGGCTATTTCGGGCAGAAGCATGCTAAACGTTGTTAACGTTGCATCTGAATTGGGATATTTAAAGGTGCCGCAAAACGTTTTAATTGAAATTGAGGCTATTAAGAATTACACACCCGATAAGGTTGTTATTATAACTACCGGTAGTCAGGGCGAGCCGCTTTCGGCTTTGCACCGTATGGCTTTTTCGGATCACCGTCAGGTTGCTATTATGCCGGGGGATATGATAATTATTTCGGCAACGCCAATCCCTGGCAACGAAAAGTTTGTTGATAAGGTTATTAACGAGCTTATGAAGCGCGGTGCCGAAGTTGTTTATGAGCGTATGTACGACGTTCACGTTTCGGGACACGCTTGTGCGGAAGAATTAAAGCTTTTGATGAGCATTACTAAGCCTAAATACTTTATCCCGCTACACGGCGAACAAAAGCATTTAATGAAGCATCAAGCTCTGGCTGTGGATATGGGCATTCCATCAAAAAATATTGTAATCGGTGCAAACGGCGCGGTTATTGAGCTAACTAAAAAAGAGATTAAGTGGAATGAAAACGTAACCGCAGGTCGTGTGTTTGTTGACGGCCTCGGCGTTGGTGACGTTGGAAGCATTGTTCTTCGCGACCGCAAGCATTTATCTGACAATGGCATAATTGTTGTTGCAGTTTCTATTGACAGCGTTTCGCGAGAGGTTGTTTCGGGACCGGATATTCTTTCACGTGGCTTTGTTTACGTTAAGGAATCCGAAGACCTTATGAACGAAATCAACGACGTTGTGTGCGATATTTTAGAGCGTTGTTACATTAACAACATTCGCGATTGGAACACTATTAAAACAAAAATTAAGGATGGCGTTTCTCGCTTCTTGTTCACAAGGACAAAGCGCAGTCCAATGGTATTACCCATAATTATGGAGGTTTAAAAAATGAAGGTTATTTTATTACAAGACGTTAAAGGTCACGGCAAAAAAGGCGAGCTTTGCAACGTTTCTGACGGATATGCAAGAAACTTTTTATTTCCTAAAAAATTAGCTGTTGAGGCTGATAATACCGCTATGAACGAGTTTAAAAATAGGGAAGCGGCTGCTGCTCATCACAAGCAGGAAGAAATTAACGCTGCTAACGCTACCGCAAAGGCTTTAAATGGCAAAACTGTTACCATTTCGGCAAAAGCGGGTTCTAACGGCAAGCTTTTTGGTTCGGTTACTTCTAAGGAAATTGCAGCCGAAATTAAAAAAAGCCTCGGTGTTGAAATTGATCGTAAAAAAATGAGTGTTGCCGATATTAAAAACTTTGGCGAATACACTGCTGAAATTAAGCTTTATCCCGGAATTACCGCAAAATTAACAGTAAAGGTTACGGAATAATAAAATGAGTGACGATAAACTTATCTATAATCTCGACGGCGTGCGTTTGCCGTACTCGGTTGAGGCCGAGCAGGCAGTTTTAGGTTCAATTATTATAGAACCTAATTGTTTAAACGAAATTGCCGTTCAAATGAAAACCGAATATTTTTATATTCCACAGCACAAAGAAATTTATTCGGTTATGTCAAGCATGTACGAGCTTAGTCAAACCATTGACTTTGTTTCTTTGCTTGAAAAATTAAAGAAAAACGGTATTTACGATGAAGCCGGTGGTAAGGCGTATTTAACACAGCTTGTACAAACCGTGCCTTCGGCCGCAAACGTTTTAACCTACGTTGCTATCATTCGTGAGCGTTACTATGCAAGAGCACTTTTGAATGCGGCACAAAATATCATTAAGGATATTAACGAAAACACCGAAGATTCTGGCAAGCTTATTGATAATGCCGAACAGCAAATTTACGAAATTAGACAGGGCAGAGAAGTAAGCGGTCTTACTCACATTAAGAGCGTTATTGAAAACGAAACTTATGACCGTTT
>JAFVTJ010000123.1 GCA_017503305.1 Clostridia bacterium | reverse complement strand
TACAACTGTTATTTTCTTTAATTGTAAGTGATTTTGGCGCAACGCCGATAATTTTAGCCACAAAAACACCCCAATTTATAAGTGTATTGTTTTATGAGTTCAGTATAGCACAACACTTTAATCTTTTCAACAAAAAAGCAGATGATTTTGGTCATCTGCTTTTGTTGTTTTTATGCATTAATTTTTTGCGAACCGGTTGGGTTAACAATACTGTAGCCTACGTTTACTAGGTGGTCGGCCACACGTTCAAGACCAACTACAACCGATGAATAATACGGGCTAACGTCTACGCTGCAATTACCTTCTGCAAGTCTGTTAAAGTGGTTTGCAATCAGGTCTTTTTTCATATTATCAACGTTTTGTTCAAGCTCGGTAAGACTAGCAAGTCTTTCCTTGTGTGAATTTTCAAAAGCATCTTTAGAAATATCAAACATCATAATTACCGTGTCACGCATATTGTTTATATCTGCTTGTGCCAGGTCACTGAAAGATATGCTTTTATTCGACATTTCTACACCAATTTCGTAGAAGTTTTCGGCATGGTCGCCGATACGTTCAAGGTCGTTTAGCACGTGAAAATAAGAACCAATTTGTTTTTCGTCACTTGCCTCAACGTTAGCAGACAACTTAATAAGGTACTTGGTAAGCTCACTATTGGTAAAATCGATGATTGCCTCGTTTTTAGCAATTTTTTCGCCATACTCGTCAGAACCATCATCCATTGAAATAAAGGAAAGTTTAATGTTTTCTTCTACCAAAGATACCATATAATCAATTTCTTTTTTGACCTGCATAAGCGCAACGGGCGGAGTGGAAATAAGTCTGTCATCAACAAATTTAAAACTAAAGCTTTCGGCCGAAACTGTTTTATCTTTAATAACCGTGCAAGAGTATTTAACAAGATGTTTAACAAACGGTAACAGTAAAACGGTGGTTGTTACGTTAAATATAACGTGGAACAAGGATACTCTCATTTGTAGTGACATTTTGTCGGTTGCGGGGAACGCAGAGGTCAATAAATCTACAACTTGATCCTTAAAAATCCAGATAATTGCCGAAAATACAACTGTGCCAATAAGATTAAACGTAAAGTGAATTAGCGCGACGCGCTTTGAATTTGCGTTTGCACCCATAGCGGCAAGAAGGGCGGTAACGCACGTGCCAATATTAGCACCCAAAATAATGAACAATGCAAGATCCAACGGAAGCACACCGGTGCCCACCATTGTTATAACAACACCCGTAGCCGCAGACGAGCTTTGAATAAGAGCCGTAAATATAACACCTATCAATATAAGCAGTAAAGGAAAATTAACTTTTTCAAATATACCGATAAACATTTCCTCAACAAGCGGATTACCAAATGCTTGTTCGCTGCTCATAACCTCAAGACCGACGAATATTAAACCAAGACCGCAACAAAGACTGCCCGCAAGCTTGATTTTTTCTTTTTTTGCAAATCCCATCATAACGCCGGCAAATGCTAGAATATACATTGCCATATCAAAAAAGTCGTTCTTTAATGCAACAAGCACACCGGTGATGGTGGTACCAATATTTGCACCCATAATAATTGGGGTTGCTTGCATTAGCGTCATAACGCCCGCATTTACAAGACCAATAACCATTACCGATGTTGCAGAAGAGCTTTGAATAATAGCGGTTACACCGGCACCAATACCAACACCCGAAAAACGATTATTGCTGATTTTTTCAAGTAATCGTTTCATACCGTTGCCGGCACTTTTTTCTAACGCTTCACTTAAAAAGTTCATTCCAACAATGAACACACCTACGCCGGCAAGTAGCCAAATAAGGCTTTGAATCAACGGCATAATATTTTCTGAAGATATCATATGTTTTTCTCCTTCTCTTTGTTTGTTTTTTACTTACAATGGTCATTATAACAGTTGACTTTAAATAAGTAAAATAGTATAATTTTATAAAAGTTATATAAATTTGGTTATGTTTATCGGAGGGAAAACGGTATGACAATACGACATTTAAAGGTGTTTTTATGCGTGTGCAAGTATGGAAGCATGACAAAAGCCGCGGAAGAACTGTTTATAGCACAACCTGCTGTTAGTAATACTATTGCCGAAATAGAGAAAAATTATAAAGTAAAGTTATTTGATAGAATAAATAAAAAGTTGCTTTTAACCGATGAGGGTAAGGTTTTACTTATAAAGGCACAAGAGGTTTTGACTGCGTTTAACGAGTTTGAGGAGATTGCGCTAAATTCTTCAAAAAAGCCGCTTTTAAAAATTGGTTCATCCCTTACCATAGGTAAGCAAAAACTGCCTTGGCTTTTGCGTAATCTTAAAGAGAATTTTAAAGAGATAGATTTTCAGGTTTCGATTAACCAAACATCTATAATAGAAAGCAAAATTTTAAACGGCACACTTGACTTTGCCTTTATTCAAGGAAAGCCCTCAAACCCAAGCATAAAATCACGTCTTGTTGACAGTAATACCCTTATAGCAGTTTGCGGCAAAAAATACGATATGCCCGATACGGTAACCCTTAAAGAATTGTGTCGTTACGACCTTTTGCTGCGTGAGGATGAAAGTGTATCGCGTGAATTTTTAGATAATATTTTTGCTCTTGAAAATATTGTTGTAACGCCCGTTATGGAATCTATAAGTAACCAAGCGCTTATCTCTGCCGCGGTGCAAAATCTTGGCGTTACCATTATGCCGGAAGCATTGCTTACGCGACAGCTCAATAATGGAGGACTTCGCAAAATTACGGTTTTGGATTACGAATTTACAAGAAATTCCTATCTTGTATATCATAAGGATAAGAGCTTTGGAGCAGTCAAAAAAGAAATTTTTGATTTTTGCTATAAGAATTACAAATATATGCATAAATAGGATGATATAAAAAAGCAGCCGACAAAAGTCGACTGCTTAATTTTTTATAGTTTATAAGTCCAGTTAAACTCGTCTTCAATTTTTCCCCATTGAATACCGGTTAAGGTGTCGTAAAGCATTTGTGTCACTTCGCCGATTTCGCCATTATTTACTGCATATTTGGTATCTTTGTAGCAAAGCTCACCAATTGGAGAAATAACTGCTGCTGTGCCGCAACCCCAAGCTTCTTTGAGTGTGCCGTTTGCCAAAGCCTCAGCCAGCTCG
>JAFVTJ010000122.1 GCA_017503305.1 Clostridia bacterium | reverse complement strand
AGGCAATGAAAAAGGTTGGTTTCGTGTTATGATTTCCTTAGTTGGAAACACACACATTTGCACAAACGTGCAAAACTTTATAAACGAAAAGCGCATTCCCCACGCTATTTTGATTGAGGGCGATTACGGCACAGGCAGGCATACTCTGGCGAGCTTTATTGCTAAAGCCACCGTCTGCAGAGGTACTATTCCCCCTTGCAATAGCTGTAACGAATGCCATTTAGTTGAAATTGCTTCGCATCCCGATATTTCGCTTATAGCCCCCGAAGACGGCAAGAAAAATATTTCGGTTGCACAAATTAGAGATTTGCGTAACAATGCTTTTATAAAACCACACCAAGCGCCAAAACGCATTTTTATAATTGACAATGCCGACACTTTAAACGAACAAGCCCAAAACGCACTTTTAAAGGTTTTGGAAGAGCCGCCCAAAACGGTAATGTTTATTCTCATTGCCGAAAATAAGGCTTCCTTGCTTGATACTATAATTTCGCGTTGTGTTACCCTAACCCTCAACACACCCGAATTTTCGTTGGCATTTAACCATCTTAAAAGCACAACCGCTTTTTCGACCGATTTAATAGAAGAAGCACTTAGGATAGAAAAAAACAATATTGGCAGAGCGCTTAATTTCTTAAACGGCAAAGCCTCCTCCGCTACAGAGGAAACCGCAAAGCAGTTTTTAACTCTCGCCCTTAATTGCGACCAATATTCAATGCTAAAATTGGTTGTGCCCTACTCTAAAAGTCGTGTAGAGGCCAGCAAATTTGTAAGCGATTTAAAATATCTTATCGCACAAAAAGTTGCAAAATCGCCGAACTCGGCCACTGCAAAACCCCTTATGACCATTTACACACTTTTACCCGAGTTTGAGAATTCTCTCGCAACAAACATTAACCTAAATCTGTTATTTTGCAATTTAACCTGCAAAATGACCGATATTATTAGGAGGACCAAATGACAGAAGTTGTTTCAGTAAAATTTAAAGATACGGGCAAGTCCTATTACTTTGCGCCCAACGGCAAAAGCTTCACCGTTGGCGAGCGCGTTGTAGTTGAAACCCAAAACGGCAACGAGCTTGGCATTATAGCCGAAGAAAACCACCAAATCAATGAGGAAGATATTGTTTCCCCTCTTAAAAAGGTGCTTCGCCTTGCCACTGATAAGGACCTAAAACGCGCCGAAGAAAACAAGAAAAAGGCCGCCGACGCCCTTAAAATTTGTGAAGATTTGGTTATCCAGCACAAGCTTGATATGAAACTCGTCGAGGTTGAATACTCATTCGACGGCAGCAAAATTGTTTTCTTCTTCACTTCCGACGGCAGAGTAGACTTCCGCGAATTAGTAAAGGACCTAGCCGCACGCTTCCACACCCGTATTGAGCTTCGCCAAATCGGTGTTCGTGACGAAGCAAAGCTTTTGGGCGGTATTGGTATTTGCGGTCAGCCCTATTGCTGCAAACGCTTTTTAAACGATTTCCAACCCGTTTCCATTAAAATGGCTAAAGAACAGGGCTTATCTCTCAATCCTACCAAAATTTCTGGTAGCTGCGGCAGGCTTATGTGTTGCCTTAAATACGAGGAGGATGCTTATAGCCACTTAGCTTCAATTACTCCACGCGTTGGCGCAACTGTTAAAACACCGCAGGGTATCGGCACCGTTACCGACGTTAACTTGGTTACAGGCAACCTTTACGTTAAATTGCTTGAAAGCGATACACTTCCCTTTAAGATTCATAGGGATAACATTTCGCGTATTTCATCGCAAAAAAAGCCTAGTAAATCCCAAAACGATGAATAATTTTTTAAATTTTGTCTTCTTTTAAATTTTCGCTTGATTTTTAGGCGAAATGTGTTAAAATAAATTTAATAAATCTACGGAGGTGTTTCTAAGATGGCTTATGTAATTTCTGATGCATGCATTAGCTGTGGCGCATGTGCAGGCGGTTGCCCTGTAGACGCTATTGCTGAAGGTGCTACTCAATACGAAATCGACGCTGACAAGTGCTGTGATTGTGGCGCATGTGCTGCAGGTTGTCCCGTTGACGCTATCTCTGAAGGCTAATCTTTACATAATAAAGATACAACCTATTGAATCAACGCCTTTACAGTTTGCTGTAAAGGTGTTTTTTCGACCATTTTTGCTTGACAAAACAAAAGAAATAATTAAAATAATTTTAAAGGGGTGAATTCCGTGGAAAACACAAAAACAATTACAACTAATAAAAAGGCATATCACGAATATTTTGTGGTAGAAAGCTTTGAATGCGGAATCGCTCTTTCAGGGACTGAAATTAAGTCAATCCGTCAAGGCGGCGTTAATCTTAAGGACGCTTGGTGCAGTGTTGACGACGGCGAAATGATTATTAAGCAAATGCACATAAGCCCCTACGACCACGGCAACCGCTTTAACAAGCCCCCCGCCCGTAACCGCAAGCTACTTATGCACAAGCGTGAGATCATGCGTCTTTTCGGCGCTGTAAAGCAAGACGGTATGGCTCTGGTTCCCTTATCACTTTATTTTAAGGGTTCTCTTGTTAAGGTACAGTTAGGTCTTTGCAAGGGCAAAAAGCTTCACGACAAGCGCGAAACCGCCGCTAAGCGTGATGCTAACCGCGCAATCGACAGAGCACTCAAAGAACAGAATAGATAATCAATTCCGAATTCCTAATTACGCATTACGAATTAATATATGGGAGTGTAAAGGTTTCGACAGGGATTTTGAAGTATGGGAAGCGAGCAGTGGTGCGGTACCACTATAAAAATCGCATTAAAAATTAACTAACAACAATAAAGTT
>JAFVTJ010000121.1 GCA_017503305.1 Clostridia bacterium | reverse complement strand
CTTTACCATTTGCTGTTTACAGGTTTCAAGCGGGGTTTTAACGTCAACCTCAACAGTCGGCACACCTTCGCGCAAGGATTCATAGGTCATAAGGGTTGTGATTTCTTCAATAAGCTCACGAAACTCCTTCATGCTTGTTTTTTCGTTACGCAAAATAGCAACCTTATGCTTAATAAGAGGATGGTCAAAAATAGTTACGTTGCTATAATTTTTCATTTCCATTACTATTTTTCCTTTCTGTGAAGAATGATATTTACTATAATACCAAGAATAAGCGCACAAGCAATTGCGGTAAGTGTTACTTCGCCAATCTTCATTGCCATACCGCCGATACCTGCAATTAGTATAACCGAAACGGTAAAGAGGTTTGCGCTCTCCTCAAGGTCAACCTTTTGAATCATCTTAAGACCCGAAACCGCGATAAAGCCGTAAAGGGTAATGCAAACGCCACCCATTACACAACCGGGGATTGAATCCAAGAAAGCCACAAAGGGCGAAACAAACGAAATAAGGATTGCCATAATTGCGGTTGTGGTAATAGTTGCAACCGAAGCGTTGCGGGTAATAGCAACACAGCCTACCGATTCGCCATAGGTGGTGTTGGGGCAACCGCCGAATACAGCGCCCACCATTGAGCCTACGCCGTCACCCAAAAGTGTGCGGTGAAGACCCGGGTCTTCGAGTAAATCCTTGTCAATAATTGAAGATAAGTTTTTATGGTCTGCAATATGCTCAGCAAAAACAACGAATGCTACAGGAATGTAGGCCACAGCAACAGTTGCAAGGTAAGAAGCATCGAAATCCTTAAAGCCTTTAATACCTTCTACAAAAGTAAATTCCGGAATGGCAACAAAGGTATTTAAATTAACACCATTTGCCACAAGTGCTTTGAAAGGCGCAAAATCTATAATTTTTAAAGCATCAACGCCTGCAGCATAGCCGATACCTGTAAATATCATACCAACCACATAGCCTGCAAGAATACCAATAATAAAAGGAATAAGCTTGGTCATTTTCTTGCCGTAGGTAGAGCAAAGAATAACCACAACCAATGTAACCAAAGCGCAAATTAAGGATACCCAACTTAGTCCCGACATTATAAACGCGCCGTTAGCATCTTGTGGACCGTAGGAGAAAACGTCCTTAATAGCAGCACCAGCCAAAGAAAGACCGATAATAGCAACAACAGGACCTATAACCGCAGCAGGCATAAGCTTGTTTATCCACTTAACGCCAACAAATTTTACTACAAGGGCGATAACAACGTAAACCAACCCTGCAAACACAGCGCCAAGGATAATACCTAAATATCCGAGTGAAGCCGATGTGGCACCTGCAAAAGCTGCCAACATTGAATTGATAAACGCAAAAGACGAGCCCAAAAAAACAGGACTGCGGAACTTTGTGAAAAGCTGATACACAATAGTACCAACACCAGCGCCAAATAGCGCCGCCGAAGCAGTCATACCGTTACCAACAATTGCAGGAACAGCAATTGTTGCCGCCATGATAGCCAATAACTGTTGAATTGCAAAAACAATCAACTGCGAAAATTTCGGTTTGTCGTGAATGCCGTAAACTAGTTTGTTTTCCATAAAAAAGCCTCCCAAAAATATTTCGGAGTAAAAAGTTTACTCTTAATTGACATTTTACCACAACATATTGTATTTTGCAATCAAAATATATTCTTTTTTACACAATTATAAAAAAATGTGCATTTTTCGTGAAACTTAAATTTTTTTGCCTTGAATTGCAATTATGTTATTGTTATTTTAACGCACGTATGGTATAATTTATTTAACTATTCTTAAGGAGTGGTTTTATGAAATGCCCTTACTGCGGCGAACGAATCGAACCGCAAGTAGACCAGTGCCTTCACTGTAAAGCAAGCTTAAAAAATTTAGACCTTGTCCCAAATCTTAAAGAGGATAAGCTATTGTATGTTTTTAAAGATAAGCTCTTTTTAATAATTTGCATTTTGATGATTGCCGCAACCGTTGTAGGCATTATTGATAAGAACCTTCCTATAATTCCTTGGCTTTTTGCCGCGGCCTTATGGCGCACCTTTTGGGCCGCAAGAAAGGATTACCTTAACAAAAAATCGCTAAAATTTTCCTGCGGAACCATACGAGCTAGCTATATTGTAACCAACGTGCTTTGCATTATGGTGATTGTCTTGGGGTTATTTATTGCCGTGCTTTTGGCTATTGCCATGCACGAAGAGCCTATTGACCTTAAGGATATTTTTGGAACAAGCAACTTGTTTAGCATCTTCCACTCGCGCTTTGCCGTTTCCTTTTTAAACAAATTCCCAGGCTTGTTTTTCGCAACCCTGTTTATTGTAACCTCCCTTAATGCACTGATACCAAACCTATTATTTATACCCAAAATTCACGCCTTTGCTAAATCGGTATCCCAAAACAATGAGGATGAAAGCATCCCCGTTGAATACACCCTTGAAGCCCGCAATGGTCTTTACATATTAAGCGCCATTTCGCTTACGGGCCTTATTTGGCACGACACGATTCTCGGCTTTGCTTATGATTTTTTAATTGCTCTTGCAGGCCTTTTCGCCGCCATTTTAATTAACAAATATTATATTAAAAATAATTCTTAATAAGGAGTAGCTTATGACACACGCCAATACCGAAATTTTAACCCAATTTGAAGACCTTTGCGCCAAAAGAAAAGAAGAAATTCTAAACGCAAAGGACGAAATTGTAATTACCGGCACTACCTATTACGTAAGCACTAGCGGTAATGACGACAACGATGGCAAAACCCCCGAAACCGCTTGGAAAACACTTGAAAAAGTTTCCAATGCAGAATTAAACGAAGGCGATGGCGTGCGTTTTTGCCGTGGCGACCTTTTCCGCGGTTACTTTATTACTAAGCCCGGTGTTACATACGCTGCATATGGCGAAGGCGAAAAGCCAAAGTTTTACGGTTGGATAGAAAACCTTGCTGACCCTTCAGTTTGGGAGCTTTATGACGAAAGCCATAATATTTGGAAATATCGTAAATCTATTACCGACTGCGGTTCTCTCGTTTTCGAGGGCGGTAAACAGCACAGCCGCAAGCTTATCCCCTCTTACAAAAACGGTAAATTTGTTTGCCGCGAAGATGAATCGCGCGATTTTGTAATGCAAAACGAAATGACTAGGGACCTTGATATCGTTTGCTTCTATACTGAAAGACTTACAACACAAGAGTTTGATGGCGAAAGCTTCCCTGTTCCCTTTATCAACCACGAAAGCTTTGGCGAATTATACCTTCGTTG
>JAFVTJ010000120.1 GCA_017503305.1 Clostridia bacterium | reverse complement strand
GCAAGACAAGCCGACAAAGCGATTATGCCATCGTGATATTTTTCCAGTAATTCGTGGTCGACACGGGGTTTTGAATAAAAGCCTTCGGTAAAGCCGCAGGACACCAATTTTATAAGGTTTTGATACCCTTGCATACTTTTACACAAAAGCACCAAATGCCTATATCCGTCAAGACCCTTTTGCTTTTCAAAACGGCTTCGGGTAGAAACGTAAACCTCACAGCCGATAATCGGCTTTATGCCCTTACTCTTGGCGTATTTGTAAAAATCAATAACGCCGTACATTACGCCGTGGTCGGTTATGGCAACGCTTTTTTGCCCAAGCTCACAAGCTTTATCTATTAAATTTTTAATACGGCAAGCGCCGTCAAGCAAGCTATACTCAGTATGCAAATGCAAATGTGTAAAATCCATATTCCAACCACCTTTCATAAATTCGGAATTCGTAATGCGTAATTCGGAATTATTTATTCTAATTCAGTTTTTGCGTTTTTGTTATTGAAACTAAAATTTTTATAATTTCTTGACAATCCGCATAAATACTGTTGAATTGTTCTTTTGTAATATACTCGCTTTCATATAGTAATTCTAACCAATATTCCGTTTCACTTGCTTCTTTTAAACAATATTTAACTTTGCATAAAAATCAGGTTTACTTTGTCCCCTAATTGCTTCCTTTACATTAGCCCCTATACTAGTTCCGCTTTTTAAAAGTTGTTTTAACAGTATATAATCAACCTGATTGTCTTTTAAATATTTATATAGTTTAATAATTCTCAAAGCAAAAGTCTTACTCTTAACAACAATAATATTATCGTAATTCATAATCTTTCTCCCCTTTAATTCCGAATTCCGAATTACGCATTCCGAATTACTTTTCTTTTTCGTAAATTTCGATTATTCTTTTAAATCTGTGTGTAAGTCCCGAAATTGTAATGGGTGTTTGAGATATTTTACAAAGCTCTTTCAAAGTTGCTTGTGGGTTTTCTTTTCTGAGCAGTGCCGCCTCTAAAAGTTCACTCGGCAAGCTATATAATCGGTCGGTTTTTTCTAAATATTCAATTGCTGTTCGCTGCTTTATTGAAGCCGCAAGCATTCTATCTATATTAGCATTATCGCAATTTCGCGCGCGGTTAGTATTATTTTTAACGCTTTTCATAATTTTGGTGTCCATAACGTCAAGTGAACGCAGGCTGTCCCCCATAAGCGTTAGCAAATCTTCAATAACTGTGCTGTCCTTGGTATAAAGCACGTAAGCCTTACCGCGAGTAGTTTTTTTCATATTGATACCGTATTCCGCTAAAACGGAATTAAAATCATCCGCCAAAGCTTCGTTTTTAACCGAAAATTCGGCACGGTATTCTTTTTCGGGGTCGTTAATATTGCCGCAAGCCAAAAAAGCACCCCTTATAAAGCTTGGCGCGCAGCAATCGCGCACAAAAAGGCTACGGTCAATAACCGTTTCGCTTATACCAAAATCAATAAGCGCCAAAATTTTAAGCCTGTCCGATTCGCTTTTAACCTCTGCCTTATATGTAGGGCGCACGCTACCGCCACAGGTTATATCAACCTGTGCTTTGTAGTTATATTTAATTATATCGGCATATTCCTGCGCAACGGCAGGATTACCCGTTTGGAGCGATATTTTCTTAATCGAAAAAGACCTTCCGAAAAGCATAAAACCGTATATGTAAGCCGGTTTGCAGCAAGCGGACGGTCTTATGTTTATAAGCTCGTTTTTAACGTCAGAACAAAAAGACATTTTTTATAACCTTTTCCAAATAATAAGCTTTGAATCCTTACCGCCGCACGAATATTCAAAGACTGCCAACTGCTTTTTATCGGTAACAAGCCCGAAACAACGGTCACTGTTTTCCTTATGAAGCTCGGCAACGTAGTACATTTTGCTGTCGTCCAAAATTTTTGCGGTTTTACCGTTTGGTAGCTCACATTCCAAATTAACAAAATCGCCCTTGTGACCGTAAAGCTTTGTTAAAGTGGGCATACCTTCAATATTGAGGCTGTTAAAGGCGTCGATTAATTTTTGCATAATTACTTCCTTCCCACGAAGATAACCTCGGGTTCTAATTCAATTCCGTCATTTTTAAGGACTTTGTCCTTAACCTTTTGCATAAGGTACAAAACGTCGCTTGCGGTGGCGTTGTTGTAATTTATAACAAAGCCCGCGTGCTTTGTGCTTACCTGTGCTCCGCCAACCGATACACCCTTAAAATTATTTTTTTCAATAAGTGCGCCTGCAAAATTGCCCTGAGGGCGCTTAAAGGTGCTTCCTGCCGATGGGTACTCAAGCGGTTGTTTATCCATTCTGCGCGACAAAAAGTCGTCCATTTGCGCCGTAATTTCGGCCATTTTCTTTGTTTCAAGCTTAAAGCTTGCCGAAAGGATAATATCGCCGCTTGTTTTAAACACGCTTGTGCGGTAGCCGAGCGCCATATCACAAGCATCAATTTCCGCAATTTCGCCATTTGCTTTAAGCACGGTAGCCGACAAAACTACCTGTGACATCTCACCGCCGTAAGCGCCTGCGTTCATATAAAGCGCACCGCCCACACTACCGGGGATACCGTAAGCAAACTCAAGTCCCGAAAGCGAATTATCACGCGCAAAGGTGCAAAGGCGCGCAAGCGTAGCCCCCGCTTCGACTGTTACGGTGTTATCGCTAACGCTCATTTCATCAAAACCCGAAAGGCTTATAACCGCACCTTCAATACCGTTATCGGACACAAGCAAATTAGAGCCCTTGCCAATAATAAAATAAGGGATTTCGCAACTTTTAAGTTCTTCAATAACCGCTTTTAATTGTGTGACATTTGCAGGCGATACAAAATAATCCGCCTTGCCGCCAATTTTAAAGCTGGTGTGGTTTTTCATTACTTCGTCTTTTTTAAGCTCTATTTCATTTTTAAAACAAAATTGTTCAAAAGACATAAACTACTCCTAAATTAAAAATTAAAACGGATCAACCGAATTTCCTTCTTCACTAATATCATCGGTCATACCAAGCTTTTTAAGTAAATCCTCAGCCGCATTGTAGCCAAGCTTCTTTTGGCGATTGTTCATAGCCGCAACCTCAATAATAACCGCAAGGTTTCTACCGGGTTTTACAGGGATTGTAAGCGACGGGATTGGCAAATCAAGTATAGTTGTGGTTTGCTCTTCAAGGCCCATTCTATCATATGCCTTGTTAATATCCCACTGCTCGATATTGATAATAAGGTCAATCTTTTCGGTTAATTTAACCGCGCCCGCACCGAAAATACGGCTGGCATTTATAATACCAATACCGCGAAGCTCAATAAAGTGTCTTATGTTATCGGGCGCTGTGCCTACAAGAGATTTATCTGAAACGCGTCTGATTTCTACCGCGTCGTCAGCAATAAGACGGTGACCGCGCTTTACAAGCTCAATAGCGGTTTCACTTTTACCAACACCGCTTTCACCCAAAAGCAAAATACCTTCACCGTAAACTTCAACCAAAACACCGTGTCTTGTAATACGGGGTGCTAAGTTTACGTTTAAAAAGGCAATCAAAGCCGATGAGAAGGAAGAGGTGGAAACCTCAGTTCTAAATAACGGAACGTCATATTTTTGGGCAAACTCTATAAAAGCTTCGGGAATATCTAAATTACGGCAAACAACCACCGCCGAAGGCTTGTGAGAGAATAAATCCTCTACTCTTTTTTTAGCCTTTTCGGGTATGAAATTTGCCAAAAAGCTTTCCTCAGCCTTGCCTATAATTTGAATTCGCTTTTCATCAAAAAATTCAAAATATCCTGCAATTTGAAGTCCCGGGCGGTTTACTTCGTTCGAAGCAATAACACGCTCCTGCAAATTGGCGGGCACGTATAATTTTTCAAGCGAAAATTCTTTGATAATTTTAGTAAGGGGTACTGTGTAATTCGTTTTCATAATTAGCACTTCCTTAAAAATTTTGTATTCACTTCTTTATTATATTATAAAACTATAAAAAAGGCAAAACTTTTATTTATTTTTTAAAATAATTTTTTACTTGATAAAACACCACTTTAGCCTTATAATGTTTATTATCAAATTTAAAGGATGTTAAGACAATATGAAACTAGGTATGGTAGGTTTGCCCAACGTTGGCAAATCAACTCTTTTTAACGCAATCACAAACGCAGGTGCACAGTCGGCAAACTATCCGTTCTGCACAATTGAACCGAACGTTGGTATGGTAAGCGT
>JAFVTJ010000119.1 GCA_017503305.1 Clostridia bacterium | reverse complement strand
TTATTATAACTTTTCGCAGTTTGTTGAGTGGGAAATATCAGCTGATGCCAATACTGATACTCAGGAATTTTACGGACAAAGCGTTAAGGCGGTAATAGACCGCGAAATAGGAGCTTTATATTTCGTTGGCGACGACGGCGAGTTTGCGATACCCGTTATGGATTTATATAACGAAAACAATATAAAGATTACCGCTTCTAAGGAAATAGAAAACGGCTTTTGTAAAATTGTTCATTCAACTTGTTGTAAGCGTCATAACACAAAGCTTATCTTTGCGGGTGGCGAGGATGGAAACACGGTGTATTTTGCCGATTCTGATAATCCGCTCTATTTTCCTGTGAACAGCTTAATAAGGCTTGGGAACGATACCGACGAGGTTACCGCTCTTTCGGTGCTTGGCGACGACATTTTAGCTTTTAAGCAGCACGAAACGTATGCTATCAGCTTAAAAGAGGGCAAGGCCATAAATACAATTGCGCTTTTAAACGATAATGATAAGGTTTTTAAAGCTAAAGATAGTATTGATGCGCGTGCGGTTTCGCAGACTGTAGGCTGCAATTATAAGGGTAGTGTCGCCAATTGCGGCGGTAAAGCCTTATGGCTTGGAACCGATGATACGATTTATGCAATAACCTCTATAAACGGTGGTGCTATTCCAATTTGCAGTTGCCTTGATAATTTTAATTTAAAGCCTTATAAGGAAAGCGCTTTTGCAGTTGGTAACGAAAGCCATTATCTTTTGGTGACAAAAGATAATATTTTGGTGTGCGACCTTAAGGATATCAAAGAGCCAAGGTTTTATTTGTGGCAAAAACCGCAAGGTATTAAAATTGAAAGTGGTTTTTATCACAATGGGACATTTAAATTTTTATGTACCGATTCGGGTAAAAGAATAGTTTTTGTAGCCGGTCTTAAGAGCGATAGCGATACCGTTTTAAGCTTTGACGAAAACGATATTTTAACCCAATCACAGCTGCCGATAAGCAGTAGTATTACTACAAAGCATTACGACCTTGGCGATATTTTAAAGCGTAAGGACATTGATAGTGTTTATCTTACAATGGCGGCGCACGGAAAGGTTAATATTGGCATTAACGGCAAGCCGGTGGCAAAGGTTAATTTCGCCTTTTCAAATGAGGATTACGGCAATTGCAATTATAAAGCTATAAAGCTGTTACCGCATATTCATAACGTTGATGGGTTATATTTTGATTTTTGCTCCGAAAAGCAAAAGAGCATTGGCGAAATAGAAATAATTTATAGGTTGATAGGGTAGTAGTATGAAAAAGGTTTTGAGTTTGCTAATTTTGGTGTTGTTTTTGTGTAGCTGCAGTGCTACACCCAATAATAACGAAACGCAATACTGCGAGAGCGGTATTTGGATAAGCTATTATGAAATAAATTCAATGCTTAAAAGTGAAAAGGGCTTTAAGGCTGAGTTTGAAAATGTAATTGAAAACTGCAAAAAGCTTCAAATTCAAAACCTTTACATACATACCCGTGCCTTTGCCGATTCGCTATATACTTCTGACTATTTTCCTTTAATGGCGGGCGTAAAGGATTATGATTACGACGTTTTCTCTTACATAATAGAAAAATGCCATAAAGAAAATATGCTTGTTCACGCTTGGATAAATCCTTATAGAGTGTCAACCGCTACGTCTAATATTGATGAAATCGATAAAGATAGCCCGGCTTATAAGTGGCTTCACGACGAAAACACCGATAACGATTTGGGCGTTTGCTTTTCTAATGGTATTTATTTTAATCCGGCCAGTCAAGAAGTTAGAAGATTGGTGCTTGACGGTATAAGAGAGCTTGTGGCAAAGTATAGCGTTGACGGTATTCACTTTGATGATTATTTTTATCCTACCACTAAGACTGATTTTGACACCGCGTCTTATAACCAATACAAAACCAGCTGTGAAAAGCCTTTAAGCCTTGCGGCTTGGCGGCGTGAGAACGTTAATTTGCTTATTAGCAGTTGTTATGAGGTTATAAAATATGCTAATAAGGATATTGTTTTTAGCATTAGTCCTGCGGCTTCCATTGAATCGAATTTTAACAATTTATACGCCGACGTAACCGAATGGATAGAAAAGGGTTACGTTGATGAGATTATTCCACAGTTGTATTTTGGTTTTGAATATCCCGACGAGGAATTCAGATTTGAAAATTTGCTTTCGGTGTGGAAAAAGGCGGCGGCGCACAATAAAGGTGTTAAATTAAAAATAGGCCTTGCCAATTATAAGGCAAAGCCCAGTTTGGAAGCCGACAAAGCGGAATGGGAGAATAATAGCGATATCATTGCAAGGCAAATTGCGATTTGTGAAAATGACAATGAAATTTCAGGTTACGTGTTGTTTTCATACTCGTCAGTTTTCGGGGAAGAAGCAGAATTTCGAGAACAACGAGAAAATATTATTGAATATTTAAAAAGCGGAGAGGAAAATGAATAGCACAATTATAGTTGCACTAATTTCCTTTGTGGGTACTGTGGTGGGAACAGCCGGTGGTATTATGGCTTCAAGCAAGCTGACGGCTTACCGTATTGAACAGCTTGAAAAAAAGATGGAAGCTCAGGCGGCAGTTTATTCCCGCGTGCCCGTTATGGAAGAAAAAATTAAAACAATAAACCGAAGAATAGCAAAGCTTGAACGCGAAAACGTTAGCGATTTTTGTTCGGTAAATTAAGAAACTGCAGTCGTTTAAGACTGCAGTTTTTTTATATTAAATGATTATTTAATTAAAGATTCACCATCCATTTCGGCAGGTTTTTCAAGACCTAAAACTGTAAGCATTGAGGGGATAATGTCAGCAAGTCTGCCGCCTTCTTTAAGCTCACAATCATAACCCACAACGCAGAAGGGAACAGGGTTTGTGGTGTGGGGAGTAAAGGGATTACCGTCTTCGCCTATCATACAGTCGGCATTGCCGTGGTCGGCAGTAATAAATACAACACCATCCATTTTTCTGGTAGCTTCAACCACACGGCCTACGCAGGTGTCAACCGCTTCAACAGCCTTAACAGCCGCATCAAAAACACCTGTATGACCTACCATATCGCAGTTTGCAAAGTTAAGGATAACAGCATCATACTTACCTGAAAGGATTTGTTCGCAAACGGCATCACAAACGGGGAAAGCACTCATTTCGGGCATAAGGTCGAAGGTGGGAACATCGGGGGACTGAATAAGAATTCTGTCTTCGCCTTCAAATGTTTTTTCTTCGCCGCCGTTAAAGAAGAAGGTTACGTGAGCATATTTTTGAGTTTCAGCTATACGAAGCTGAGTCATATTTTTAGAAGCTAAATACTCGCCAAAGGTCATCTTTAAATCTTCGGGCGGGAAGGCAACGGTTACGTTAGGCATAGTTTCGTCGTACTGGGTCATACAAACGTAGGTTAAAGGCATAAAGCCGTTTTTACGCACAAAGCCGTTAAATGCTTCGTCAACAAAAGCGCGGGTAAACTGTCTTGCGCGGTCAGGACGGAAGTTAAAGGAAACAACGCTGTCGTTTGATTTAATCATACCCTCTGTATTAACAACGGTGGGGAGAATAAATTCATCGGTAACACCGTTTGCGTAGGACTCTTCAACAGCTTTAGCAGCGTCGCAAGCTTTAACGCCTTCGCCGTAAACCATAGCGGCATAAGCTTTTTCTACACGGTCCCAGGCAAAGTCACGGTCCATAGCGTAGTATCTACCCATAACGCTGGCAACCTTACCAACTTGGAGTTCAGCCATTTTAGCTTCTAAATCTCTTATAAAGCCGGCACCCGAGGTGGTGGAAACGTCACGGCCGTCCATAAGGCAATGAACGTAAACCTTTGTAAGACCATATTTTTTAGCCATTTCCAAAACACCGTAAAGATGTTCAATATGGCTGTGAACACCGCCGTCGGAAAGAAGACCTATCATATGAAGGGCGCTATCGTTCTTAAGGCAGTTTTCCATTGCGTTTTTCATTGCTTCAATTTCAAAGAATTTGCCTTCTTTAATAGACTTTGAAATTTTTACGAGCATTTGGTAAACAACCCTGCCTGCGCCGATGTTGGTGTGACCAACCTCGCTGTTGCCCATCTGACCGTCGGGAAGACCAACGTCAAGACCTGAGGCACCGATGGTAGTGAAGGGGTTTTCGGCAAAAAGCTTTGTGAGGTTAGGGGTAGCGGCACTGTGTATAGCGTTACCTTCCTTGGTTTCGCGGATACCGAAGCCGTCCATTATACATAAAACAACAGGTTTTTTCATATTTTTTCTCCTGAAATATTTCTTAATTAAAGGTGTCTGACAAGCAGACACCTTATAGTGCGGTATAAATTATTTAGAAGCAGCCTTTACAATAATTGAGAAATCTTCAGCCTTCAAAGAAGCACCGCCGATAAGACCGCCGTCAACATTGATTTTAGCAACCAATTCGTCAGCGTTTTTAGCGTTCATAGAACCGCCGTACTGGATAGTAACGGTGTCAGCAACATCCTTGCCGTAAACTTCAGCAATAGCTTCTCTTACAAAGCCGTTACCTTCGTCAGCTTGGTCAGCAGTAGCGGTAACGCCTGTGCCGATAGCCCAAACGGGTTCGTAAGCAACGATAATTTTGTCAAGATCTTCAGCCTTAACGTTTGTTAAAGCCATCTTTGTTTGATACTTAAGTAAGGTTTCGGTGTAGCCGAGTTCTCTTTGTTCTAAGGTTTCGCCAACGCAAACGATAGCGGTAAGACCTGCTTCGATAGCAGCAAGAGTGCGGAGGTTAACAGTTTGGTCGGTTTCGCCAAAGTATTGTCTTCTTTCACTGTGGCCGATTACAACGTACTTAACGCCTGATTCAACGAGCATTTGAGCAGAAATTTCACCGGTGTAAGCGCCGGAAGCCTTGAAGTGAACGTTTTCGGCGCCGATTTCGATGTTAGAGCCCTTTGCAGCTTCAACAGCAGCGGGGATGTCAATAAAAGGTACGCAAAGTACAACCTTGCAGTCAGCACCTGCAACTAAGGGCTTCATTTCATTAATGAGTGCGGTTGTTTGTGCGGGAGTGTTGTTCATTTTCCAGTTACCAGCGATAACTGCGGGTCTTTTAGCCTTATCCATTTTTATTCTCCTTTTTACATAAATGTAGGGCGAATAAACGCCCTACGGAATTTTGTTTATATTATTTATCGTTAAGGGCAGCAATACCGGGAAGTTCTTTACCTTCGAGGAATTCAAGAGAAGCGCCGCCACCAGTAGAGATGTGGGTCATCTTGTCGCCAAAGCCTAAGTTGTTAACAGCTGCAGCAGAGTCGCCACCGCCGATAACTGTAACGGCATCAGTTTCTGCTAAAGCCTTAGCAACTGCTAAAGTACCTGCAGCCAAAGTGGGGTTTTCGAATACGCCCATAGGTCCGTTCCAAACAACGGTTTTAGCGCCTTTAACTTCGTTAGCATAAAGCTCTGCGGTCTTAGGACCAATATCAAGGCTTTCCTTTTCGGCAGGAATCTTATCAGCATCAACGTATTCAACGTTAATATCAGCATCGATAGGAGAGGGGAAAGCGTCAACAACAGCGCAGTCGATGGGGAGTAAAATTTTAACGCCCTTTTCTTCAGCCTTAGCCATCATATCGCGGCAGTAGTCAATCTTGGTTTCGTCAATAAGAGACTTACCAACGCCAAAGCCCTTAGCAGCAAGGAAGGTGTAAGCCATACCGCCACCGATGATAAGTGTGTCAGCCTTGGTTAAAAGATTTTCAATAACGGGGAGCTTGCTGTCAACCTTAGCGCCGCCTAAAATACAAACGAAGGGACGAACAGGAGTTTCAACAGCGTTGCCGAGGTACTTAAGTTCTTTACCGATAAGGTAACCTGCAACGGCTTCCTTAACGTGTGATACAACACCAACGGTAGAGCAGTGTGCTCTGTGAGCGGTACCAAAAGCATCGTTTACAAAAATGTCAGCTAATGAGCCAAGTTCAGCAGAGAAAGCTTCGCCGTTCTTGGTTTCTTCTGCACGGTAGCGTGTGTTTTGTAAAAGAACAACGTCGCCATCGTTCATAGCTTCTACAGCCTTTTTAGCGTTTTCGCCAACAACGTTGTCGTCAGCTGCGAAAACAACTTCTTTGCCTAACTTTTCTGATAAAGCCGAAGCCACGGGTGCTAAAGAAAGTTCAGGCTTGGGTTCGCCCTTCGGCTTGCCCAAGTGTGAGCAAAGAATAACCTTACCACCGTCAGCAATCAATTTTTCAATTGTGGGGAGGGCAGCATTGATACGGTTTTCGTCGGTAATAACGCCGTTCTTAAGCGGAACGTTAAAGTCGCAACGAACGAGTACTTTTTGACCTTTTACGTTGATATCGTCAAC
>JAFVTJ010000118.1 GCA_017503305.1 Clostridia bacterium | reverse complement strand
TATTGAGGCTTACGAGCTTCGTTTAAATGAGTCGGTACTTACCGGAGAAGAAGTACCGGTTGAAAAGGACGCTTCGGTAATACTTGAAGATATTGTTTCTTTTGAAAACCGCGCTAATATGGTTTTTGCGGGTACCACCGTTGTGCATGGCACGGCAAAGGCGGTTGTTGTAGCTACTGCTACCGACACCGAAAACGGCAAAACCTCTTATATAAGCAGTCAAATTGGACAAAAGCAATTACCTATTGAAGCTAAGCTGGACGTTATAAGCAAATTTGCAAATATTTTAATTTTGGCAGTTTGCGCTTTGGTGTTTATTATTAGCCTTGTGCAAAATTTCTCCTCTACACAGCCCTTTGCAGTGACTTCGTTAAACGTAATTTTAAATGCTTTGGCTTTGGCGGTTGCTGCTATTCCTGAAGGCTTACCCGCAATTGCTACTATAGTTATTACTACCGGTTTGGGTCGCTTTTTAAAGGAAAAAATCATCGTTAAGGATATTAACGCCTTTGAAACTATCGGTAAAACCAACGTAATTTTGGCTGATAAAACGGGTGTTTTCACTCATACAAATATGGTTTTGGACAAGGCTTTCGACGGCAAAGAACTAATCGATTTAAATAGCGGAAATTTGAGTGAAAGCGCATCCATTCTTTTGAGATTGGGCGCAGTTTGCTCTACCTTAAGTAACGATGCTACCGAAAAAGCCATTAAAAAGGCTTGTCTTGATATACATCGCATAACCGAAGCAGACCTTTTTGGCACTATGCCGAAAATAAACGAAATACCGTTTGATTCGATTAGAAAATCAATGACGGTAATTACTATGATAAACGAGCGCCCCTTTGCTATTGTTAAGGGTGCACCCGAAATTTTAGTTCCAAAATGTGTTGGTTGCAATCACGACCAAATTTTAGCAGTGAATGAAAAATTGGCAAAATCTGCTTACCGTAACGTCTGCATTGCAATGCGACCTTTAAGCGAAATTCCCGCTAACCCCAACCCTGAAGAAATTGAAAACAATTTAACCTTTGTTGGACTTTTAGGTCTAAAGGAATCTGTTCGCAGCGAAGCCTTTAACGACGTTAAAATGTGCAACAAGGCTAATATTAAAACGGTTATGCTTACAGGCGATAACCTTTATACTGCTAAGGCGGTAGCAACTGAGCTTGGTTTGCTTACCGATGATTCGCAAGCAATCACCGGTGCCGAGCTTGACAATATGACCGACGAAGAATTGGCAGAAAACATTGAAAAATATTGCGTTTTTGCACGTGTTTCGCCCGAGCATAAATTACGTATTGCAAGGGCTTGGCAAAGCAAAAAAGCAATTGTTACAATTACCGGTAACGGCTTAAACGATGCCGAAGCCTTGGCCTGTGCCGACGTTGGTTGCGCAATGGGACAATACGGTACTGACGTTGCCAAGGGTAATGCCGATATCATTATTTTGAAAAACAGCTTCAATTCATTGGTTAGCACCATTAAGGAAAGCCGCGGCTTCCTTGCGAATATAAGAAAAGCGGTTTATTATTTGTGCAGCTGCAATTTGGCTGAACTGATTTTAATATTCTTGGGTGTTTGTATATTCAAAGCACCTGTTTTAGCGGCGGTTCAGATTTTGCTTATAAACCTTTTAACCGATAGCGCACCTGCTATTTCTTACAGTTTAGAAAAGGCGGAGCAGTCGGTTATGAAGAAACAGTCCTTTAAAAAGCTAAGACGTGTTTTTGACATTAGGTCAATCGCGGTAATTATACTACAAGGCTTGTTTATGGCACTTGCGGCGCTTGTTTCTTTTGCTATAGGCAATACAATTTCTTACGAAACGGCTATGACAATGGCCTTTGTTACCTTAGGCTTGGCACAGGGTATTCATTGCTTTAATAATAAGTTTGAAGGCACAATTTTCAAAAAAGAGGTTTTTTCAAACTCGTTTATGAATAAATCTGTCTTTGCCGAAATGTTTGCCGTTGTCTTTTTAGCATTTACCCCCGTAGGTTTTATTTTTGGTTTAACAATTATAACATTCCCTCAATTTTTAATTGCACTCGCCTTGGCAATTACTATATTGCCAATATCCGAGCTTTTAAAATTTATAAAAAGCAAAGTGTGATACTATGGAAAAAAATCGTTTTGATAGACAGGTCGACTTTATTTTAGAGTTGGACAAAGAAAAAAACATTCTCCGCCAAAACCATTTGAGCGGTTACGTTCGCCGTGAAAACGATGCCGAACACGCTTGGCATATGGCTATTATGGTGTATTTGCTTAAAGAATACGCTAATAAGGATTTCGATATCGCTAAGGCTATGATGATGGCGCTTATTCACGATGTGGTTGAAATTGATGCAGGGGATACCTATGCTTATGACCCCAAGGCAAAGCTTGACCAAAAAGAGCGTGAAGACAAGGCGGCACAGCGTATTTTTTCCATTTTGCCCGATGATCAGCGTGATGAATTAAAGGCGCTTTTTTATGAGTTTGAAGCGTGCGAATCTGCCGAAGCTAAGTTTGTGCGCGCTATGGATAATTTCCAACCGCTTTTACTTAACGACATTAATAACGGCGAGGATTGGCGTTTGCACGGTGTTACGATGGAACAAATTATGAACAGACAAAAACGCAGTGCCGAAGGCTCTAACACAATTTGGGAAGAAACCTATAAGATAATTGAAAAAAACCTTGAAAAAGGGAATATTAAAAAAGACTAAACAAAAAAACCGCAAAGCTTAATGCTTCGCGGTTAAATTTTTTAAAAATCTTAAATCACGTATCCGCCGTTTACACCAAGAATTTGGCCTGTGATATAATCGGCATTTTCACTTGCAAGGAAGTATACAGCCTGTGCGACTTCGTCGGCAGTGCCCATACGGCCCAAGGGGATTGATTCAACAAAATCGTTTAATTCTTCAACGGTAAGGTTGGTGTTCATTGCGGTTTCTATAAGGCCGGGAGTAACAGCGTTAACAGTAATACCGCTTGGTGCCAATTCTTTAGCAAGTGCCTTTGTAAGACCTATAACACCGGCTTTTGAAGCTGAATAGGCCACCTCGCAGGAGGCACCCGTTTCGCCCCACATAGAAGAAATATTGATAATTTTGCCCGACTGCTGACGTACCATTACGGGCGTAACCGCTTTGCAGCAGTTAAAGGTGCCTTTAAGGTTGGTGTTTAGAATACGGTCATATTCAACCTCGTCTGTTTGGGTTATAAGACCTTGGAAAGCTACGCCTGCATTGTTTACAAGCACGTCAATACTGCCGTATTTATAAAGTGTTTCTTTAACTAAAAGCTCGGCTTCAAGTCGGTTTGCAACGTTTAGCTTTTGGGCTGTTACCGAAAATCCGTTAGCCGAGAGCGAACGCGCAAGCAGAGTAGCCGATTCGTAAGATTCGTTGTAGGTTATAACAACGTTGTAGCCCTTTTGCGCAAAAAGTATCGCCGTAGCCGCGCCGATACCCTTTGAAGAGCCGGTAATAATCGCAGTTTTTTTCATATTATCATCTCCAAAAAAAGTATAACATATATTGAAAGAAAATTAAAGACCTAATTTTCTTAAAATTCTTTATTTTACGGGCTTAAACGTGGGATTTTTTGCATTTTTCGGTTGATAAATTAAGTAAAATATGTTATGATAAAATGAATAATATTTTAAGGAGTTGTTGGTGTGGCTGATAAGCGTCCAATCGGTGTTTTTGATTCAGGACTTGGCGGACTGACAGTTGTTAAAGAAATAATTAAAGAGCTTCCAAACGAGGATATAATATACTTTGGCGATACAGGTCGTGTGCCTTATGGTACGCGTAGCGTTGACACTATAAAAAAGTATGCCAAGCAGGATGAAGCTTTTTTGCTTAGCCACAACGTAAAGCTAATTGTTGCGGCTTGCGGTACGGTTTCTTCGGTGGCGGGGGATACGGCACTTTCCTTGCCTGTACCTTTTTTTGAAGTGGTATCCCACGCAGCAAAGGAGGCCGCAAAGCTTACTCGCAACGGCAAGATTGCGGTTATTGGTACCAATGCCACAATAAAAAGCGTGCGACACAAGGCGGAAATTTTAAAGGCTAACCCAGACCTTTCGGTTATAAACTGCGCTTGTCCCTTGTTTGTGCCGCTGGTTGAAGAAGGTTGGCACAAGGCGGATGATATTGTTGTTTTAGAAACGGTTAAACGATATCTTAAGCCGATTATAGATTTTGGCGCCGATACCTTGATTTTGGGCTGTACTCACTATCCGGTTTTGCAAGATGCAATCCGTAAGGTTTTGGGCGCAGACGTAACACTTATTAACGCAGGCACCACAACTGCAAAAGCGGTTGCTAATTTTATAAAACGAGAAAATTTGGAAAACCAAAACGGCGGCGAGCGAAAGTTTTTCGTAAGCGATAAGCCGGCTTTCTTTAAAGAGCAGGCGGGTGTGCTTTTAGGACCCGATGTTGATACCGCTAAAATTGAAAAGGTGGATCTAAACAGTTTATGATAAAGGACGTTATAATTGATATTAAAACCGAGCAAACGGTTGATGGCGATACCGATTTGATTGAGTTTACAACCGATGGTCGTTTCGGCTTTAATGAAGGCAGCTATTTTATTTCTTATGATGAAAGTAAGCTTTTAGAGGTTGAAGGCGAGGTTAAAACAACCGTGTTTATTAAGCCTGATAACTCGGTTGTGTTGCAACGCAAGGGCGCATATAACAGTAAAATGGTTATTGAAAAGGGCATTAGAAACAATTGCTTTTACGCTACGCCAATGGGCGAGCTCACTTTGGGTGTTTTTGGCGAAAAGGTTAAAACCGATTTGACCGACCAAGGCGGTACGGTTTGCATGAATTACAGTATAGATACAAATATGCAATTACTAAGCCAAAATCAAGTTAAAATATCTATTAAAGAGGTGAATTAAAATGTCAGTAGTAGTAAATAAAGCAAAAGAAGAAATTAAAAATATAATTATTGCGGCTACCAATGCCGCAATAGCTGACGGCACATTGCAAGCGGCCGAGCTTACCGATTTTACAATCGAAGTTCCCGCTAACCGCACCCACGGTGACTATGCAATAAACGCCGCAATGGTTTGGTCACGCCTTTTCAGATGCGCTCCTCGCCAAATTGCCGAAGCAATTATCTCTCACGCTGATTTTGAGGGTAGCTATATTGAAAAGTGCGAAATTGCAGGCCCCGGTTTTATTAACCTTTTCTTATCACAAAAATACTATGCAGATATCGTGGCTGACGTTGAAGAAAAAGGCGAAGACTACGGTAAGAGTGATTACGGCAAGGGCGAACGCGTGTTGGTTGAATTTGTTTCGGCTAACCCCACAGGTCCTATGCATATCGGTAACGCTCGTGGTGGTGCTTTAGGCGACTGCTTGGCGGCTGTTATGGCTGCGGCAGGCTACTACACCGAAAGAGAATTCTACATCAATGATGCAGGTAACCAAATCAATAAATTCGGTTTGTCACTTGATTTAAGATATTTGCAGCTTTATAAAGACGGTATCGAAATGCCTGAGGATTCCTACCACGGCGAAGATATTATTGCTCACGCTAAGGCATTTGCTGAAATTCACAGTGACAGCTTTGTAGAAAAGAGCGAACAAGAGCGTAGAAAAGCTTTGGTTGAGTTCGCACTCCCAAAAAATATTGCAGGCCTTGAAAGTGACCTTTTAAAATATCGCATTAAGTATGACACCTGGTTCCGTGAAAGCACACTCCACAACAACGGCGAAGCTGCAAGAATTATCGAACTTTTAAAGCAAAGCGGTCATACTTATACTCAAGAAGACGCTTTGTGGTTTAAGGCTACCGACTTTGGCTGTGATAAGGACTTCGTGCTTGTTCGTGCAAACGGTGTTCCTACCTACGTTGTGCCCGATATTGCATACCACTACAACAAGCTTGTAACCCGTAAGTTTAATAAGGCTATTGATATCTTAGGTGCCGACCACCACGGCTATGTTCCGCGTCTTAAGGCGGCTTTAACCGCTTTGGGTGTAGATGCTTCAAGACTTGACGTTGTGCTTATGCAAATGGTACGCTTGGTTCGTGACGGTGAGGTTATCAAGGCTTCTAAGCGTTCGGGTAAGGCAATTACACTTGTAACCCTTTTGGACGAAGTTCCGATTGATGCCGCAAGATTCTTCTTTAACCTGCGCGAACCTAATTCACACTTCGACTTTGACTTGGATTTAGCAGTTAATGAATCCAACAGTAACCCTGTTTATTACGTTCAATACGCTTAGGCTCGTATTTGCAGTATTTTAAGAAATCTTGCAAGCGAGGGTATAGAAAATAAGCCTTGTGATGCTTCACAGCTTATGCTTTTAACCGCAGCTGAAGAAAAAGAACTTATTCTTCACATTGCGGCACTTACAAATGAAATTGTGGCTTCTGCTAAGGCATACGACCCCGCAAAGATTACCCATTACGTGCAAGAACTTGCAACAAAATTCCACAAGTTCTATGCGGCTTGCAGAGTAAAGGGTATTGATGAAGACCTAATGCAAGCAAGACTTTCATTATGTAGTGCAGCAGCTACTACAATTAAAAACGTATTAACACTTCTTAAGATTGACGCTCCCGAAAAAATGTAAGGTGATATTATGAAAAACCGCGAACTCAATTTAACAATGCTTATGGACTTGTACGAGCTTACCATGGCTAATGGTATCTTTACAAGCGATATGAAGGATAATATAACTTATTTTGATATGTTTTTCCGCCGTGTGCCCGATAACGGTGGCTTTGCTATTATGGCGGGACTTGAGCAGTTGATTGAATATATGCAGGATTTGCATTTTACTGATGATGATATTGCATATTTAAAGGGTTTAAATTTATTTTCTCAAGAATTTATTGATTACCTTAAGCACTTTAAGTTTGACTGCGACGTTTGGGCAGTACCTGAAGGTACCGTAATTTTCCCGCAAGAGCCTATTGTTACCGTGCGCGGTAATGCGATGCAAGCGCTTATGCTTGAAACAATGGTGCTTTTGACCATTAACCACCAATCGCTTATTGCCACTAAGGCTAATCGTATTGTACGCGCCGCTGAAGGAAGACCCGTTATGGAGTTTGGTGCACGTCGTGCTCATGGTAACGGTGCGGCTTATTATGGTGCGAGAGCGGCCATAATCGGTGGTTGCACAGGTACTTCTTGCGTGCTTACCGCCAAGGATTTTGACGTTAAGGCAAGCGGCACTATGGCACATAGCTGGGTGCAATTATTCCCCGATGAATATACCGCATTTAAAACCTATGCCGAAAAATATCCCGATAGTTGTCTTTTGCTTGTTGATACCTATAACGTGTTAAAATCGGGTATTCCTAACGCTATTAAAGTATTTAATGAAGTTTTAAAGCCTTTAGGTAAAAGACCTGTAGGTATCCGCATTGACAGTGGCGATATTACTTACCTTACTAAAAAGGCAAGAAAAATGCTTGACGATGCAGGCTATCCCGATTGTAAGATTTGTATTTCTAACTCTTTGGATGAATACCTTATTCGCGATATGATTACACAAGGCGCTAAGGTTGACACCTACGGTGTTGGCGAACGCCTTATTACTGCCCGTAGTGAAGCCGTTTTCGGTGGCGTTTATAAGCTTGCAGCAGTAGAAAATAAGGGAGAAATTATCCCTAAAATTAAAATTAGCGAAAACACCGCAAAAATTACCTTGCCCGGTGTTAAAATCCCGTGGCGCCTTTATGATAGGGAAACTGGCAAAGCTATTGCCGACGTTATAACCTTGGGCCACGAAAAGATTGATAGCTCTGAACCTTATGAAATTTTTGACCCTGTTCACACCTGGAAAAGAAAGGTTGTCACAAACTTTGTAGCGCGTAAGCTTCAGGTTAAGGTCTTCGAAAAGGGAAAATTAGTTTACGAAAATCCCACCGTTCACGAAATTTCGGAATATAGACAAGAACAGGTGGATTCACTTTGGGATGAGGTTAAGCGTTTTGAAAATCCACACACATATTACGTGGACTTATCTGAAGATTTGTGGAATTTACGCCACAACCTGCTTACCAAATTGAACAAACATTAAGTTAAGGAAAATTTTTATGAAAAAAGTTATTTGTTTAATAATTTGCTTTTGCTGTATTTTAACCTTGGCTGCTTGTGGCAACAACGGTAAAAACGATAAGGTTGGCGTTGATTTGGCTTATTATGCAAAGCTGGGACAAATGCCTGAAGCAAAGTTTACCTTGGGTGCAAATCCCGATGAGGTTGTTGATGAATTAGATGGTATTATGGATCAAGAGAATGCGGAGCATGTTGAAGACCCTAACCACGCACATGGTCACGACCAAGAGGAATTTTATTTTGAGCGTGTTGAAGGCGAGAAGAATGTTTTGCTTGATAACGGCAACATTTGTTACTATTACAGCAAGGCAAATAAAGATAAGGGTATATCCTATATTGTAAGCTACGATGCCGCCTTTGGTTTTCAATTGGGTACAGTTATACTTGAAGTTAAAGATGCCATTGGTGACGTTGAGTATACCGAAGAGCCTTTAACCGAAGAAAATGCCTTCTTTGCAAGCTACGTAATTGACGGTACGGTTTTAAAGGCCGAATTTGAAAATTCTACCATAGTTTTTGTATTCCAAGAAAACGAGCTTTTTGCCACGGCAATTTATAACGATAACTGGATTTCTTAAGGAGAAAATATGTCCATCATAGCAGAAAATAACGCCATTCAAATGCCGGTTTTGGCTTTGCGTGGTGTGGTTGTTTTTCCAAATACGGTAGCCTCTTTTGACGTTGGCAGAAAAAAATCTATCAACGCTTTAAAGTATGCCATGGAAAAAAATCAACTAATATATCTTGTAACACAAAAGGATTTTTATGCCGACGAGCCCGAAAGCAGCGACCTTTATAAAATAGGTTGCGTTGCAAGAGTAAAACAGGTTTTGCGTGTTAGTGATAACTTAACAAAGGTTTTGGTGCAGGGTCTTTACCGTGCAACACACACTGATTTTTACGCCTTGCCAGATTTTTATACCGCAAAGGTTTCAAAATGTGAGGAACAGGCGGTAACTAACCGTGAAATTTATATAGAAACCCTTGTGCGCCGTATTCGCACCGAGTTTCGCAAATTGATGACCTTTATGCCCAAAACATCGCCCGATGTGGAGATGACGGTTGAAAATACCGATAATTTGGGCTATTTGTGTGATTATATTGCTTTTAATGTTTCGGCTCCTTTTGATGATAAACAATATATTTTAGAGCAATTATCACCTATAAAACGCGCAAAAATTTTAATCGAGCTTTTGGATAAGGAATGCGAAATCAACCAAATTGACAGACGCATTGCCGAAAAGACCCGCGCATCTATTGATGAAAATCAAAAAGAATATTATTTAAAAGAACAGTTGAAAATCATTTCAGCCGAGCTTTACGGCGATGAATCGGCTGATGAAATTGATTCTTACCATACTAAAATTCAATCGCTTACAGCGAGCAATGACGTTAAGGAAAAGCTTCATCTTCACGTTAATAAGCTTGCTAAAATGCCGCAGGGCTCACACGAGGGCACGGTAGAGCGCAACTATCTTGACACTTGTATTGAATTGCCGTGGGACGCTGTAACCAAAACCTCTAACGACGTTTTAAAGGCTGAAAAAATATTAAACCGCGATATTTACGGCTTAGAGAAGGTAAAGACAAGGGTTTTAGAGCTTTTGTCGGTTTATGCCTTGTCGCCCGATATTAAGGGACAAATTATTTGTCTTGTGGGTCCTCCCGGTGTGGGTAAAACCTCAATTGGTAAAACCATTGCCGAATGTATGGGAAGAAAGTTTGCCCGTGTATCCTTAGGCGGTATTCACGATGAATCCGAAATACGTGGCCACCGTAAGACCTACATTGGTGCAATGCCCGGCAAAATAATTACCGCTATTAAGCAGTCGGGAAGCGGTAACCCGGTTATCTTGCTTGATGAAATTGATAAATTGGGCAAGGATTATAAGGGTGATCCTGCTTCGGCCTTATTGGAGGTTTTAGACCCCGAGCAAAACACCACCTTTGTGGACCATTACGTTGAAATTCCATATGATTTAAGCCGTGTTGTATTTATAACAACTGCAAACTCGTTAGATACCATTCCAAAGCCCTTGCTTGACAGAATGGAGGTTATTGAGGTTGCAAGCTATACAAGAGAAGAAAAGTTCCAAATTGCTAAAAAGCATTTGGTAGCAAAGCAAATTGCAAGACACGGACTTCAAAAAAATCAAATTAAATTTGCCGATTCGGCAATTTATTCGCTTATTGATTTTTACACCCGCGAGGCAGGTGTGCGTAAATTAGAGCGAAGCATTGCTTCACTTTGCCGCAAGACCGCAAAGCTTATTGCCGGCGGCGAAAAGAAACGAGTTACCTTAACCGAAGCACTTGTTACCGATATGTTGGGCGCTAAAAAATATACGCCCGAGGTAATTTTACCTTATAGCGAGGTTGGTATTATTAACGGCCTTGCTTGGACCGGTGTCGGTGGAGAAATTATGCAGCTAGAAGTTTCGGTAATGGATGGCACTGGTAAGACCGAGCTTACAGGCTCGCTTGGCGACGTTATGAAGGAATCGGCTAAAACGGCGGTTAGCTTTGTAAGAAGCAACGCTTTGCAGTATGGTATTGATTCTTCGTTTTATAAAAATAAGGATATTCATATTCACGCTACCGAGGCGGCTGTACCTAAGGATGGCCCTTCAGCAGGGGTTGCAATATTAACTGCACTTGTTTCGGCCCTTACGGGTAAAAAAATTAAGCGAGATATCGCTATGACAGGCGAAGTCACTTTGCGCGGTCGCGTGCTTAAAATAGGCGGTCTTCGCGAAAAGGCTATGGCAGCATATCGCGGTGGTGTGAAAACGGTATTTATGCCTTATGAAAATCTTTCGGATTTGGATGAAATTGATACTGTTGTTAAGGAAAACGTAAGCTTTGTTCCTGTTTGTAATGTGGCTGAAATTTTGCAGTTTGCCTTCATACAAGAGGAAAACGAGCTGCAAGATAACCGCGTTTTTGAAAAATACATAGTAACACAACAAAACAGAGTTAGTCAGTAAGGAAGTGAACAAGGTGAATTTTAATAATGCTCAATTTGAAAAGGCATTTGGTACCTTTGCGCAGTTAGAGGGCTCTGATATGCCTGAAATATGCTTTTGCGGCAGGTCTAACGTGGGAAAATCCTCTTTAATAAACAAACTGTTAAATAGAAAGTCTATTGCAAGAGTTAGCTCTAAGCCCGGAAAAACGGTTACAATCAACTTTTACAGGGTTGATAAAATCCGCCTTGTTGACCTACCCGGTTACGGCTATGCTAAGGTTGATTTTAGCGAGCGCCAACGTTGGAGTGAGCTAATGGAGGGTTATTTTAAATCGGGCAGAGATATTAAAATGGCATTTCAGCTTATTGATATGCGCCATCCCGCAACCGATTTTGACAAAACTATGCTTGACTTTTTAAGCCAAATGGAAATACCCTATACAGTGGTTTTAACTAAGGCTGATAAGCTTAACAAAACCGAAACTGAAAACCGCTTAAAGCTCATTAAGGAAGAACTTGGCGATTTTGCCACAAACGTGCAAATTGTACCATTTTCGGCACAAAACGGCCTTGGCGCTGAAGATTTGAGAAATATTATCGATAAAGCCGTTTCAAATGGTTGACAATTTTAAAATAAAGTGATAAAATATTTTTGTTAAAGGCTATGATAAAGAGAAGTAGTACTATTCAATGTGTTTAGAGAGCCGCTGCTGGTGGAAATGCGGTGACTAGGTAGTATGAATAACACTTTGGAGCTGCAAACCCAAAAGCTTTGCTTAGTAGGGGCGACGTGGTTGATGCGTTAAATCAAAACAACTATTTGGTTGGAAAAGTGACCTTTTTTAAGGTAATTTAGGTGGCACCGCGGATAATGCGTCTATTCGTCCTAATAATATGGACTAATAGGCGCTATTTTTATTTTTTGGAGTGAAAAATATGAAACACATCGACATTTACAACATTTTTGAAGACTCTCAGTATCTCGACACCGAAGTTACGGTTTGCGGTTGGGTTAGAACCTCGCGCGATTCTAAAAATATGGCATTTATTGAAATAAACGATGGCACAACCTTTAAGCATTTGCAAATTGTTATTGACAAGGCCCAAATGAGCGACGTTTCCGATTTTATGAAGTTAGGCTCTTCACTTAAGGTTTGCGGTACACTTGTAAAATCGGCTGTAGCGGTTGATTCGGTTGAAATTAACGCTAAAGAAATTACTCTTTTAGGCGCTTGCCCTCCCGAATACCCGCTTCAGAAAAAGCGCCACACTCTTGAATATTTGCGTACAATCCCTCATTTAAGAGTTAGAACTAACACCTTTAACGCAGTACTTCGCGTTCGTTCGGTTGTTTCGGCTTGTATTCATGAATTTTTCCAAGCTCGTCGTTTTACCTATATTCACACACCGCTTATTACTGCAAGCGACTGTGAAGGCGCAGGCGAAATGTTTAAGGTAACAACTATCGGCTACAGCAACGACTATAAAACCGAAGAAGACTACAACGCTGATGACTTTTTCGGCAAGCGCGCAGCGCTTAGCGTTTCGGGTCAGCTTGAAGGTGAAGTTGCCGCAATGGCGCTTGGCAAGATTTACACCTTCGGTCCTTCGTTCCGTGCTGAAAAAAGTAACACCCCGCGTCACGTTGCTGAATTCTGGCACGTTGAGCCCGAGGTTGCTTTTGCTGAATTACCTGATATTATTGAAATTGCTGAAGACCTTATTAAGCATATAATCAACAGCGTTTTGGAAAAATGCCCTACCGAGCTTAAGTTCTTTGACAATCATTTTGAAAAAGGCTTAATTGAAAAATTGCAAGCAGTAGTTTCTAACGACTTTGCAATTATGACCTATACCGAAGCGATTGATATTCTTAAAAATTCGGGTAAGGAATTCCAGTTCCCTGTAGAATGGGGCTGCGATTTACAAACCGAGCACGAAAGATATATTTCCGAAGAAATATGCAAACGCCCTGTATTCTTAACCAATTATCCTAAGGAAATCAAGTCCTTCTATATGAAGCAAAACGATGATGGCAAAACCGTTGCCGCTACCGACCTTTTGGTGCCCGGCGTTGGCGAAATTATCGGTTGCAGTGAGCGTGAAGCCGATTTGGATAAATTGCTTGATGCAATGCAAAAGCGCGATATGAATCTGGAAGACTACGAGCACTATATTTCACTTCGTCGCTTTGGCTCAGTACCGCACAGTGGCTTCGGTTTGGGTCTTGAACGTATTATTATGTACGTTACCGGTATTCAAAATATCCGCGACGTAATTTTATATCCCCGCACAGTTGGAAACATTTGTTAGAGGTTTTTAAAATGGCTGAATATACTTCAAAACTTAACGAGTTTGATACCCAAAGCGCTATTGCCTTGGTTAAGGAGCGCTTTGCAAGTGAATTATGTGATAAGCTTAATTTATCGCGCGTTTCAGCGCCTTTGTTCGTTGAAATGGGTAGCGGACTCAATGATGACCTTAACGGCGTAGAACGCCCCGTTTCGTTTGATATTTTAGAAACGGGCGTTGTTGGCGAGGTTGTACATAGCCTGGCTAAATGGAAGCGTATGGCGCTTTTAAAATACGGTTTTCCTATGCACACGGGTCTTTATACCGACATGAATGCTATTCGCCGTGATGAAGATTGCGATGCGATTCATTCAATCTACGTTGACCAGTGGGACTGGGAAAAAATTATTACCAACGAGGATAGAAACGAAGAATATTTAAAAGATACTGTTCGCGCAATTTATAGCGCAGTATTAAATACCGCAATTATTTTGCAGGAAAAGTATCCTTGTCTTGATAACTACTTACCGCCCGAAATTGCTTTTGTGACTTCATTTGAATTGGAAGAACGTTATCCCGATTTAACACCGAAAGAACGCGAATATGCCGCTGCAAAAGAATATGGCGCCGTGTTTATTATGAAAATTGGCGGCAAGCTAAAAAGCGGACAAAAGCACGACGGTCGCGCACCCGATTATGATGATTGGGATTTAAACGGCGATATTATGCTTTATAATCGCGTATTAGATATTGCTTTTGAAATATCCTCAATGGGTATTCGTGTTGATCGCGAAAGCCTTTTAAAGCAGCTTAAGGCAGAGGGTAAGGAAGATAGAGTTAAGTTTGAATTTCATAAAATGCTGCTTTCGGGCGCATTACCGCTTACTATTGGCGGCGGTATAGGTCAGTCAAGACTTTGTATGTTCTTGTTACATAAGGCGCACGTTGGCGAAGTGCAGGTTTCTATTTGGCCTAAAAAAGAAATTATAAAATGCAAGCAAAAAGGAATAAATTTATTATAAAGGATGTAATGCCGTTGTCGCTTGTAAAGAAACTTTTTTCGCGTAAAAAACCACATACCATACCCCAAATTGAAGACCTTTTGGGCAGAGAGCCCATTAAGGTGGATTTGGAAAACGTAATGGATTACGTTAAAGACAACGTTGTTTTGGTTACAGGTGGTGGTGGTACAATTGGCGGCGAGCTTTGTAGGCAAATCGCACCGCACAATCCTAAGCAGCTTATAATTTTTGATATTTACGAAAACAATGCTTATGAAATTCAAAACGAGTTAAAGCATAAATACCCAAATCTTGACTTAGTTACCCTTATCGGCTCGGTTAGGGATGAGGGTAGTATGAATCGTCTTTTTAAAAAATATAAGCCCCAAATTGTTTATCACGCTGCGGCACATAAGCACGTTCCCTTAATGGAAGAAAGCCCTAACGAATCAATTAAGAATAACGTTTTCGGCACCGCAATAACAGGCGAATGCGCTCACAGATATGGTGCTAAAAGGTTTGTTTTAATTTCTACCGATAAGGCGGTTAATCCTACCAATATTATGGGGGCGAGCAAGCGCATTTGCGAAATGCTTGTGCAAAGCTTTAATAAAAAATCGGATACTGAGTTTGTGGCGGTACGCTTTGGCAACGTTTTAGGCTCTAACGGAAGTGTTATTCCACTGTTTCAAAAACAGTTAGAGCAGGGAGGACCTTTAACCGTTACCGACCCCAACGTTATTCGCTATTTTATGACTATTCCCGAAGCGGTTTCACTTGTGTTGCAAGCGGGTGCAAACGCCAAGGGTGGCGAAATATTTGTGCTTGATATGGGAAAACCTGTAAAAATTTTGGATTTGGCCGAAAAATTTATAAAGCTTTCGGGTTACGAACCATATAAGGATATAGATATAGTTTTTACAGGTCTAAGGCCCGGTGAAAAGCTTTATGAAGAGCTTTTAATGAATGAAGAGGGACTAAACGCTACTGAAAACAATTTGGTTTACATTGCAAAACCTATTGAATTTGATGAAAAGGTTTTGGCTACTACGTTAAGAGAGATGCATTCGCTTATTAATGATGAAGATTATGATATTAGACAGCAGGTCAAAAAAATAGTTCCAACATATCAAATACCGCAATAATAAAAGTGCAGAAACTTTAAGTTTCTGCACTTTTTAATATGTCCTTAATAACCTCACTTGCAATTAAAAGACCTGCGCTCGCAGGCACAAAAGCATTGCTTGCGGGCACGCGAGATGGGTTATCTGCATTTTTAATGGGTTCTTCCTTAGAATAAACCACCTTTAATTTTTTTACACCCCGTTTTTTAAGCTCGTAACGCATTACCTTTGCCAAGGGGCAAACGCTTGTTTTGTAAATATCGGCCACTTCAAATCTTGAAGGGTCAAGCTTGTTGCCGGTGCCCATAGATGCAATTATAGGTGTTTTTGCTTTGTATGCTTGCAAAACAAGATTGATTTTGCCTGTTACGTTGTCAATGGCGTCTATAACGTAATCGTATTTTGAAAAATCAAATAAATGGGCAGTTTCGGGCAGGTATAAAACGTTATACACTGTAACCTTTGCATTAGGGTTAATATCTAAAATTCGGTTTTTCATAACCTCGGTTTTATATTGCCCAACCGTAGAGTGTGTGGCAATAATTTGTCGGTTAAGGTTGGTAATGGATACGGTGTCGTTGTCTATTAAATCAATATTTTCAATACCGCTTCTGGCAAGGGCTTCACAAACGTAGCCGCCCACACCGCCTATGCCAAACACGGCAATGTGTGAATTTTGTAGTTTTTTAAGATTTTTACTGCCTATTAAATTTTCAAGGCGAGAAAATTGGTGTTCCATAATTTACTCCTTATCTTAATATAAATATTTTAATTGTCTTGTAAAATTTTGTCAAGTTGATTTGTTGAAAAATGTCGGAATAACAAAAAATGGGAAATTTACGATATAAATTTCACTAATTTTGAAAAAACTATTGCATTATACCAAAATTTATGTTAATATATGTAAAACAAGATGCATGAGGTGACATTTTATGGTAAAAAACTTGAAGGTTGTAATCGCTGATGATAACACCGAATTTGCTAAAGTTAGCGGTAAAATATTGAACAGCTACGGAATGGAGGTTATCTTAACCGAAAAGGACGGTTTAAAGGTTTTATCCAAGGTAAAGGTCGAAAAACCGGACGTACTTATTGCCGACGTATTTATGCCTAATCTTGATATTTTGGGAATACTTGATGAGCTAAATAAAATGGATGAAAAATCTAGACCGCTTGTTATGGCACTTTCAAGCTATGCTAATCCGCGGCTTGAAAAAGAAATTTTGGAAGCGGGTGCCACTTATTATTTTATAAAGCCGTTTGACGTGAATATAATGGCTGAAAGAATTATTAAATTATCCGGTTGGCGAAGCGAAAAAACACCTATTGTGGTTGATAAGGCTTGCATTACCGATACCGATTTGGAGGTAATGGTAACCGATATTATTCACCAAATCGGTGTGCCTGCGCATATTAAGGGTTATCACTATTTGCGCGAAGCGATAATACTTTCAATCAAGAATAGCGAAATTATAAATTCAGTCACAAAATTACTCTATCCAACCGTTGCCAAAAAATACGCTACAACGCCTTCACGCGTAGAAAGGGCAATAAGGCACGCTATTGAGGTTGCGTGGGATAGGGGAGATATCGACGTACTTAACGGATATTTCGGCTATACAATTCAGGTTGAACGCGGTAAACCGACCAATAGCGAGTTTATCGCAATGATAAGCGACAAAATGCGACTAAAACTTAAAATAGGGTAAAAATAAAAGCACTTCTCACGAAGTGCTTTTTGCAATTTATTTTTTGGTGTATGTAAATTTCCTATTTTTGAATTTTACCCCCAAATAATTTGCGATTAGCATCATTGGTGCATAAATAAAAATGAAGGCTAAAAGCATTAGATAAAGACAACAACGATTAACAATAACGGGGTCAAAGATTTTCATTGGTTCCTTTAAATGAAGAATATAATCCGCTAAATAAACGGTAGGACCTGAAATATATACCGCGTGACCTATGATAGATGATACGAGTACTACAAAACATAAAAGCAAACCTAAGGCAATAAATAGAGGTTTTATTTCGAATTTTTTGTTGCTATAGCCATCGTTAAAAAATAAAGCAAATAAAGCCATATAAAGACCCAAAAAGGAAATTATAAAATTGGTTAAATTATTATAATTAGTTATTAAAAATTTTAAAGGTATATTTAAAATGATTGAAGCAAAGACAGAGATAAGCATCGAGGAGAAATATAATGCAAACACTTGACCGAATTTTTTGAAACCTTTTTTCATCATATCACCGCCTTCTTGTTAAGATTATATCATTGTATA
>JAFVTJ010000117.1 GCA_017503305.1 Clostridia bacterium | reverse complement strand
TTTGGCTTTGCAATTATTGCCCTTTTTGCTTACTACTTCGGCTAAAAAGGTTTCGGGCGGCAAGAAGATTGTGATTTTGGTTGCTACCTCGGGTGATACCGGTAAAGCTGCCTTGGAAGGCTTTTGCGACGTAGAAAATACCGAAATTATGGTATTCTATCCAAGCGATGGCGTAAGCCCCATGCAAAAACTTCAAATGGATTCTCAAAAGGGCGAAAACGTTCACGTATGCGCTATTAAGGGCAATTTTGACGACGCTCAAACAGGCGTAAAAAAGATTTTTACTGATAATGCAGTTAAGGAAAAATTGGCTGAAAATAACATGCAGTTCTCCTCTGCAAACTCTATTAACTGGGGTAGACTTGCTCCCCAAATTGTTTACTACGTATCGGCTTATTGCGATATGTTAGAGCGTGGCGACGATTACTTAAAGGACGGCTTTAACATCGTTGTTCCCACAGGTAACTTTGGTAACATTTTGGCGGCTTACTACGCTAAAAAGATGGGCGTGCCGGTGAATAAGCTTATCTGCGCTTCAAATGCTAATAACGTGCTTACCGATTTTATAAACACAGGTAAATACGACCGCAACCGTAAGTTCTTTACTACAATTTCTCCTTCAATGGATATTCTAATTTCTTCTAACTTGGAAAGAATGCTCTTTGAGCTTTCGGGTAACGACGACAAGGCAGTAGCAAAAATGCAAAACGATTTGTCTGAAAGCGGTATTTTCACTGTAAGCGAAGAAATCAAGGCTAAAATGAATGACCTTTTCTACGGCGGCTGCTGTGATGATGAGGCCACCCTTGAAACCATTAAGGAGTTATTTGCGGAATACGGCTATCTTTGTGATACCCACACCGCTGTTGCTATGAAGGTTTATAAGCAGTACGTTACTGAAACAGGCGATGACAGACCGACTGTTATTGCTTCAACTGCATCACCCTATAAGTTTGCAAACAGCGTGCTTTCGGCTGTGAGCGATAAAAAGGCCGATACCGAATTTGATACAGTAAAGCTTCTTTCAAGCGAAACTAAAACCAAAATTCCCGCTCCTATTAAGGCGCTCGAAACCGCCGAGGTTCGCTTTAAAAACCTTTGCGAAAAAGAGGAAATGTTGAGCGCCGTTTATAAGGCACTTGGGATTTAAAATCAATAATGGATTTAAATTCCCGCAAGCCGACAAGGCTTCAAGAATATGATTACAGCGAAAAAGGCGCGTATTTTATAACAATATGCACCAAAGATAAGCAAAAACTATTCGGACATATTGTAGGGGGCGGCGCCTTCGACGCCCCGAAAATCGTATTATCACCACAAGGTGAAATTGTGGAAAAATATATTTTATCAACAAATAATATTCCAAATTTAAAGGTTGATAAATATGTGATTATGCCTAATCATATTCATTTGTTATTGAGTATTGAAAATTCCAACGGGACGTCGTGGGCGCCGTCCCCTACAAATAATAAAATTTCACTTGCGATCTCCACTTTAAAAAGATTTGTTAATAAAGAAATTGGGTGCAATGTTTTTCAACGTTCTTTTTACGACCATGTAATACGAAACCAAATCGACTATAACGAAATTTGGGAATATATTGAAAATAACCCTGCAAAGTGGTTGGAAGATAAATTTTATACAAAGTAAAAAGCCACTTTGAAAGTGGCTTTTTAAATCGCAATTATCTTGACTTGAAGGTGTCGCAGCAGGTGTCGCTAACACTTGTGGCGCTGCTGTTACCAACCTGAATTTTACCGGCCGAGCAGGTATCGTTTTCGGCGTGGTGAATACAGTTTTTAACGTTGCAGGAAATGCAGTAGTTGGTTTCACATTTGTTTTGCATCAAAATAATCAGTCCTTTCTGACCTTGCGGTCAAGTTTAGTATGTGTAAAAAATTTTAATTTATTAAAAGGGGGAAGAAAATGAGTATTTTTGCCATTTCGGATTTGCATTTGTCCTTTGGCAGCGATAAGCCCATGGATATTTTTCGCGGTTGGGATAATCACACCGAGCGACTTTTCGCTAACTGGAACCGCCTTGTAAAACCTGACGATACCGTTATTCTTCCCGGTGACTTTTCGTGGGCGCTAAAGCTTGAAGATACTAAGGCGGATTTTGAGTTTTTGTCACGCCTTAACGGTAAAAAGATTATCCTAAAAGGCAACCACGATTTATGGTGGTCTACCGTTAAAAAGTTAAAGGAGTTTTTTGCCGCAAATAAATTTGAAGACGTTGAAGTTTTGTTCAATAACACCATCATTGCCGAAGGCTATGCAATAGCGGGCACGCGTGGTTGGTTCTACGATGCTAAGGCAGACGATAAAATTATAGCAAGGGAAGTTGGAAGACTTGAAAAATCCTTGCTTGAGGCCGAAAAAACAGGGCTTCCTATTCTTGTGTTTTTGCATTACCCGCCGGTATACGCTAACGAGGTTTGTGAGGAGATTTTCGACTGCTTAAAACGGCATAACGTTAAAAAGGTTTACCACGGACATATTCACGGTGCAGGGTACAACAACGCCGTAAAGGAGTATGATGGCATAGAATTTAGGTTAATTTCTTGCGATTGTATTGATTTTACACCACTTTTTATAGTCTAAACCGACAAAATTAAAATTTTTCCAAAAATATGTGGAAAAAATGAAACGGTTATGATATAATACTATGAGATTAAAATGCAGCATTCTGCGGAGGTAATAAAATGAGTTTAAAAGAAACAAAAAAACTTTCAGCAAACAGATACGAGCTTGAAATCGTTATCGGTGCTGAAAAATTTGCTGATGCTATTAAGCAAGCTTACGAAAATCAAAAGGATAAAATAAGCGTCCCCGGCTTCAGAAAGGGTAAAGTACCCTACGCTATGGTTATGAAAATGTATGGCGAAGAAGCATTTTTTGAAGATGCTCTTAATATTCTTTATCCCGATGCAGTTGAAGAAGCTATCAATGAATCCGGCTTAAAGGTTATCAACGACAAGATGGATTTTGATATGGTTTCCATCTCTAAGGAAGATGGCGTTGACTTTAAGATTGCCGTTACCACTTATCCCGAAATTGAAATTGGCGAATACAAGGGCTTAAAGGCTGAAAAGGTTATCGCTAAGGTAGAAGATAGCGAAATTGATGCTCAAATTAAGGGCATGGCTGACCGTAATGCTCGTATGGTTTCTGTTGAAGACCGTGCAGCTCAAATGGGCGACACCGTTGTTATTGACTTTGAAGGCTTTAAGGATGGCGTAGCATTTGACGGCGGCAAGGCTGAGGGCCACACACTTGAACTCGGCTCAGGCGCATTCATCCCCGGCTTTGAAGAACAAATCGTTGGCAAGAATATCGACGACGAATTTGAAATCACTGTAACCTTCCCCGAAGAATACGGCGCAGAAGAGCTTGCAGGCAAGGAAGCTGTATTCAAGATTAAGTTACACGAAATTAAACTTCGCGAGCTTCCCGAAATCGACGACGAATTTGCAAAGGACGTAAGTGAGTTTGATACTTTGGACGAATTAAAGGCTGACCTTAAGGAAAAGGCTTTGGCTCAAAAGGCTCGCTTTGCTGACGAAGAAGTTGAAAACGACTTAGTAAGCCAAATCGTTGAAAGCCTTAAGGGTGAAATCCCCGAAGCAATGTTCGAAAGCCGTTTAAACCAAAGCGTTGAAGAATTTGGCTATCGTTTACAAATGCAGGGCTTAGACCTTGACACATATTTAAAGCATTCAGGTACTTCAATGGACGATTTCAAGGCTACCTTCCGTCCCCAAGCTGAAAGCCAGGTTAAGTTCCGCTTAGCACTTGAAAAGATTGTTGAGCTTGAAAAGATTGAAGCTACTGAAGAAGAATTAAATGCTCGTTTCGAAGAAATGGCTAAGCAATACGGTATGGAAGTTGAAGCTGTGAAGAATGCAGTTCCCGCAAGCGAGCTTGCAAAGGACGTTGCAGTTGGTAAGGCAATTGACCTTGTAAAGGAAACTGCCGTTATTACCGAGGTAGAAGCAAAGACCGAAAAAAAGGCTCCTGCTAAGAAGACTACAAAGAAGACTACCAAAAAGACAGAAGAATAATTGATTATAACTTTAACGATTAGTTAATAATACGGTATAGGGGTGCCGGCACTAACGGTGCCGACACCCTTTAAATTACGATATTACCGTATTATAGCAACTAACGGGACGTCGAGGGCGCCGTCCCCTACAAATATTATATAAAGGAGATTATTTATGAGTTTAGTACCTTACGTTTTAGAACAAACCAGCCGTGGAGAACGTTCTTACGATATTTTCTCCCGCTTACTTAACGACCGCATTATAATGCTTAACGAAGAGGTAAACAATACTACTGCAAGCATTGTTATTGCACAAATGCTTTATCTTGAAGGTCAAGACCCCGATAAAGATATTAGCTTTTACATCAACAGCCCCGGCGGTTCGGTTACTGCAGGTATGGCTATTTACGATACCATGCAGTATATCAAGTGTGACGTTAGCACCATTTGTATGGGTATGGCTGCAAGCATGGGCGCATTCTTGCTTTCCGCCGGTGCAAAGGGTAAGAGATATGCTCTCCCTAATAGCGAAATTATGATTCATCAGCCTTTAGGCGGCACACAAGGTCAAGCAACCGAAATTTTGATTCACGCAAAGCACATTGAAAAGACCCGCGAAAACTTAAACAAAATTTTGGCTCAAAACACAGGCAAATCCTTGGAAGAAATCGCCCGCGATACCGAACGCGATAACTTTATGAGTGCTAGGGAGGCTTGTGAATACGGTCTTATTGATAAAGTAATAACTAAGAGGTAAAATAATGCCTAACAAAAAAGATATGGAAATTTGCTGCTCGTTTTGCGGCAAATCACAAGACGAGGTAACCCGCCTTGTAGAAGGCCCGGGGGTTTATATTTGCGACAATTGTATACAGTTTTGCAGCTCCCTGCTTTTTGAAGATGAGCTTCCCCAAAGAAGACGCGCAAAGGCAAAGGAAAAAAAGGAATTTGTACTTCCAAAGCCGCAAGAAATTAAGGCTAGGCTTGATGAATACGTAATCGGGCAGGACGAAGCTAAAAAAACCTTGGCAGTAGCGGTTTATAATCACTATAAGCGTATCTTCAAAGGTGAGGGCGCTGAGGTTGAACTTGGAAAAAGCAACGTGCTTATGCTCGGCCCCACAGGTGTGGGCAAAACCCTTTTGGCGCAAACCTTGGCAAAAACACTTGACGTGCCGATTGCCATTACCGATGCCACAACCCTTACCGAAGCCGGCTACGTTGGTGAAGACGTGGAAAATATTTTACTCCGCCTTATTCAAGCGGCGGATTATGATATTGAAAAGGCTCAACGCGGTATTATATATGTAGACGAAATTGATAAAATCGCCCGCAAGAGCGAAAATGCATCCATCACCCGTGACGTAAGTGGCGAGGGTGTACAACAGGCTCTTCTCAAAATTTTAGAAGGCACGGTTTCTAACGTTCCTCCGCAGGGTGGCAGAAAGCATCCCCAACAGGAGTTTATTCAAATTGATACCACAAACATACTTTTCATTTGCGCAGGTGCGTTTGACGGCATTGAAAAGGTGATCGAGCGCCGCATGGGTGGCAGCAGCTTGGGCTTTGGCGCAAAGGTAAGTTCCCCTAAAAGTCGTGAAAGCGAAGCACTTTCTACTAAGGCTACTCATCAGGATTTGGTTAAGTTTGGCATTATTCCCGAGCTTGTGGGTCGTATGCCGGTTATTACAGCCCTTTCGGGTATGGATAAGGACACCTTGGTTCGCATTATGCTTGAACCTAAAAATTCCATAATCAAGCAATACGAAGCCCTATTTAAAATGGATGGCATTGAGCTTGTTTTCGAAAATGAAGCTCTTGAAAAAATTGCCGAGCTTACTATTGAGCGCAAAACAGGCGCGCGTGGTCTTCGTTCTATTATAGAATCGGTATTGCAACCGCTTATGTTTGAGGCTCCGTCAGATAATACAATTAAAAAAATTATAATTACTGCTAAAACGGTTGAAACCGGCAAAGCGC
>JAFVTJ010000116.1 GCA_017503305.1 Clostridia bacterium | reverse complement strand
GAGTCGGTCTGTAAGCCGAGTTCTGTCGTGGACGGTTATCTATCTAGGCGGCAGATTGCTCCCACCGCTCAAGCCGCTTTTCGTGGCACATCGGGCAAATGTATAGCCACATTTAGCGTTGCTCCAAATAGGGTTTACAGGGTTTCGACGTTCCCGTGAAACCGGTGAGCTCTTACCTCGCCTTTCCACCCTTACCGCAAAGGCGGTGCCAAAAGGCACACTCAAGTCAAAGACAAGCTTTGCGGCGGTATATCTCTGTTGCACTTTCCCTAAGGTCACCCTCGGCGGCCGTTAGCCGCTATTCTGCCCTGTGGGGCTCGGACTTTCCTCAGATATTTATATCCGCAACCGTCTAACCGACTCCGAAAACAATTTTAACACAAAATACGCCTTGTGTCAAACCCTTAAGTTTTTCATAAAATATTAGTGTTTGGAGATGATTTTATGAAAAAAACCTTGAAATATTTTTTAGCAGCAAATTCTTGCGAAGGCTTTGTAAGCCATTTCGCCGACAGCTACAATCCGCAGGATAATTGGCGGTGCTTTATTATAAAGGGTGGTCCCGGTACGGGAAAATCATCCTTTCTGAAAAAAATTGCAAAAAAAGCCGACGAAACCGATACCGAATATATCCTTTGCCCCTGTAGCTCTGACCCTGATTCGCTTGATGCGGTAATTTTGCCGAGTAAGAAAACCGTTATTTTAGACGGTACCGCTCCCCATACTTTAGACCCACGCTACCCCGCCGTTTGCGAAGAAATTTTAAACTTCGGTCAGTTTTGGGATAGCAAAAAAATCCAGACAAGTAAAGAAATTATTGAAATAACCGACCTTAACAAATCGCTGCACCAAACCGCCGCAAAATACTTAAAGGCAGCAGGGCAAATAATGCTGGATTCTTACAAAACTGCGCTATCAAGCACAAAAATAGACGAAACCGAAAAATTCGCCGATGGGCTTTGTAAAAAGCATATCCCAAAGGGCAACGGTACTCCTTACGAGTGGGTACGCTTTTTAGAAGGCATTACCCCACAGGGTATTATCTCCTACCCCGAAACTATACTTGAAAATTGCCAAAATATTGTGATAATATCCGATAAATATAAGGCTTGTTCCAATATTATAATGAACCGCATCCGTAATTTCGCACTAATAAACGGCTATGAAATAATAACACTAAAAAGTGCGTTTTTGCCGTCGGTTATTACCGAGCATATTATAATCCCTGCGCTTTCGCTCGCCTTCGTTACCGAAACCGAGCATATAAAATTCGGCACCGACATCCGCCGCATACACGCCCGCAGGTTTACAAGCAATAAGCTGCTTCACACTTTTAAAACAAGGCTAAAGTTAAACCACAAACTTACAAGCGCTCTGCTTTCGGCGGCGAGCAACACCTTAACCCAAGCAAAAGCAGCACACGATAAGCTTGAAAGCTTTTATATAAACGCTATGGATTTTAATGCGCTTAACCTTTTTGGAGAAAAATTTTGCGAAAATATGTTTGGATAAAATTTAAGGCGTCGCATTGTTGCGGCGCCTTAAAGCTTACTTTATTTTTATTTTAATATCTCCTGTGGTTACCTTAATTTCACATTTGCCGCCTGTTGTGGTTTGCGGAACACTTATATCCCCCGTGGTTGCTTTAGCAACAAAAACCTTGCCAGACAGCAAACTGCCTGTAATATCGCCGGTAGTTGCCTTAAGATAAAGCTCCCCTGCATCACAACCGTCAATGGTTATATCGCCCGTACTTCTTTCTACCGAAAGCTTCTCTTTAACAATAACGTTTTTCAAACTAGCATCACCCGTAGTACCGCTTGAAACCAAATTTTCACATTTAACATTGGTTAAATAGGTTTCACCCGTTGTATGTGACAGGTCAATTTGCTGTGCCGAAACGTTTTTTAGCTTCACATCGCCCGTATTACCTTTAAATTTAATTTTATCGGTAACGTTGGCTTCAAAAGCAAGGTCACCGGTAGTCACCTTAACTTCAACATTTTTAAAGCTAAAGTCTTTTACTACCTTTACATCCCCCGTGGTAGCCTTCACAGTCAAATCGCTGTATTCACCCCTTGGCATATAAACGATAATTTTAGGTGTGTCAAAATTGATGCCAATAAACCAATTCTTCGCTTTGTCTTCAAGAGAAATTGTAAGGGTATCATCAACTACACTTACCGAATGATACGTTTTTTTAAGCTCGTAGCATTCGACTATAGTTTTTTCATTTCCACTCGGCAAAAATTCAATATCCAACGTTTCAGTATCAATGAGTATATTCCTAAAACTTTCAGTTATTTCGTAAGATTTTGTAACGTATTCTACCGTGGATAATCTTCTAAAATTCCAACCAAACATAGCCATCACTCCTACAAAAAGTATAGCGCCGATTAATATAAGTGTAATAGCCACAATAAGCCAAGCTTTTGTTTTTTTAGTCATCACGCTCACTCCTTTTTGCAATTTTGTTTTTAATAAGCTTTATAAGGCGCGCCAAAAGAAGTACCACACCGCGACTAGCAAGCTTGCAAAGGAAGAACAAAAGAATTGAAACACCAATGCAAACAAGGCCTGCGCCAATTAAAAACAGCCCTGTAAGTCCACTTTTGGTACAAATCAAAAATGCGCCTGACGCAATGCCGCCAAAACCACAAGCCAACACCGCCACAAAAGCCGCCCAAAGACAAATTACAACTGCCCACAAGGCAATATATAGCGATAAAACCACCGCAAATGCCGATATTAACAACGCAAGCCAAATGGGTGAGCCAAGCGCAATAAGGGTAATAGCCAAAGCGCTAAGTCGCTTTTTGGGTTTTATTTTTTGCTTCACAAGCTTTGTTATAGGAGTATCCGCTATGATATCCTCGGCGATTTTTTCTACCGAACCCGCCGCCACAACTGCTTCTTCTTCTGAAAATCCATCCTCAATATAGTCATCTATCATTTCACTATAAAATCCAAGGTATTCTTCTACTTCTGCCTTTGGTAAGCCTAAAAGTCTATTTTCTAATTCGTTTAAAAATTCCACCTTATTCATTAGCGTCGTCCCCCTTTGTCACAAACTTATATATCGCCAACATTTCTTCCCAATCGTTTTTAAAATCTTCGATTCTTCTAAGGCCTAAATCGGTAATATGATAATATTTACGCAATCTTCCGCCGTGCTCGGCTGTGCTGACAGTTAGCATATTTGCCGTTTCTAATCGTTTTAAAATGGTATATAAAGTCGATTCGGACAGTTCCATAAACGGCTTCATATCTTTAATAATCTTGTATCCGTATGACGCTTCATCCTTAATGGCTGAAAGCACGCACACATCCAAAAGCCCACGCTTTAATTGAATATCCATATCATACCTCCTATTACATAATACATCATATCACGAAGTATATGCTTTGTCAATAATATTTGCAAAATAATTTCAAAGGTGGTATAATAAGCCAAAAGGGAGTGTTAAAATGAAAATTGCGGTAATTACAGGCGCATCCTCGGGTCTTGGCAAGGAATATGCCTTTGCCGTAAGCCGATTAAGGCAGGACATTAACGAAATTTGGCTTATTGCAAGACGAAAAGAAAAATTAGAGGACGTTGCTTCAAACCTTAGTAAAAAATCACGTATTCTTTCACTTGATATAACCGACCCCAACGCTATAGAAGAATATAAAAATCTTCTTAAAACCGAAAATGCCGAGGTTTCGCTGCTTATAAATAACGCGGGCTTTGGTAAGCTTGGTATGTTTTACGATATTTCTACCAAAGATAACGCGGGAATGATACGCCTTAACTGTGAAGCGCTTACCGTTTTCACAAGCGTTACCCTACCCTTTATGAATGAGGGTGGCGAGATTATCAACACCTGCTCAATCGCATCCTTTGCGCCCAACAGTCGCATGGCGGTTTATTCTTCAACAAAGGCGTTTGTTATGAGCTTTTCGCGCGCCTTACGAAATGAACTAAAACCGCGCAAAATTAACGTTTTATCAGTTTGCCCCGGACCAATGGAGACCGAATTCTTGTCCCTTGCGGGTATAAACAAGGGCGACAGCAAAACCTTTGATATGCTCCCGCGCGATAAAGCACAAAAGGTTGCTATAAATTCGCTTAAAGCATCAAAGCGTAAAAAAGCGGTCTTTTGCGACCACTTTTTCTATAAATTCTACCGCTTGGTTTCAAAAATATTGCCCACAAGCCTTGTAATGCTTATGGCAAAGACATAAAACAGTATGGATATATCGTAGGGGAGGCGTTTCGCCTCCCATTTATTTTTACACACTTTTGACAGGAGGGGTAACCCCTCCCCTACAAATAATCATTATACCCACATAAAAAAGCAGTCCTTACAAAAAGGACTGCATTTTTATTGCAATAATTTTTATTCATCACGGGTAACCGTGGTCAACGTGCTTCCACGCTTCGCCCTTGTTTCTAACCAAAATCCACTTATAATCTTCATAAGTAGAATCAGCATTTAACGACCCGTGTGCGCCTGTTGGCGCAACGTAAAAATCACTTGTTAGCACCAATACGTCGGTGCAGTTATTTCTATCTGCAAATTCTTGGTAATCTTTAAGCCTTTCATCACCTAAATATGCTATCTTTTTAAGGGTGCAGCCTTTCCAGTCTTTTTTAAAGTCGGCCTTAATCACCTTAATCGCCGATTCAATTTCATCATCGGTATAAATGCTCGAGCCGTATTTAGCATTCTTTTTAACAACCGAATCGTTACTTTCAACATTATCTAAATCGGCATCAAAACTGGTAACGTTTTTAATAAGTTCATCCGGTACGGCAACCGTTATAAACCAACCGGACATAGCCGTTATAACCACTTCGGGTTTTGTGGTTTCTACTACGTGGACGCAAAGGTACTTATCATTATAGTCAACACTTTGCATCTTAAATCGGTAACTGGCATTACTTGCCGCAACGTAAACCAATAATAAGCTATTATCTTTGAAGAATTTCTTGTCATACTTTGCGGTAACACCATTGAATGACGGAACATTATTATAGCCTTGATCCATTGTCAGTTCGCCACTAAAAGTATTTTTAAATTCTTCTAAATCTTCAAGTTTATCAAATTTACGAATTGGTAAATGCCTAACCTTCCCAATAACTAATTTTCCGCTATTTAGTGCGCCGGAATTAATTTCACCATTATCCGACCAATTGGCATAAGATACTGTGGTTTCAAATTCTGGGAGATTACTCGGCTCATCGGTTTCTTCTTTGGTTGAATCTGTATCGCCCCAAAACATAGCCTTTATTTTTGCTCTGTAAGAGTCGGTTATTTCGTAATAATAGCTCGACAAAAGATTTATACCCGGTTGAATGGTAATTTCACTTTTATCAATATCATAGCTTGATAAAATCACCTTCATTTCTTCAATAGTTGCACTATCCTTAACTGTGTATGCAAAACTGTTGTCCGAAATGGCTTCCATACTGGTGTTCGCCAAATGACATTTGTAAGTCTTTGCCCCGGTTTGCCATACGTAAACCGTAAGTCCACCGTCGGTTGAAACGCCAAAAAATTGCGGATAAATTTTCTTTAAAGCATTAACCGAAAGCTTGTATGATTCATAAGTGATTTCTTGAGAAATAACCAAATAATTTTCCCATATCGAAGAATTCAACTGCCACTCGGTATGGTTTTCATAATAATTGGCAACCTCCGGGTCCATTGTATAGTAATTTGTGAAAGGTTTTATAAACTCTTTAACAATTTGCAATCTTCCGTTTTTAAGTTGTTTTTCCTTATAAATCACATTTTCTTCAGTTTCATCAGGATAATATGAGAGTGTTTTTCGCACAACAAAATCCTTTGAGCCTTCATCATAATCACTTATAGCGTATGACACCGTTCTATCAGAACTTCGGCTTGACAAAACCAATTCTCTCTTTGTATCCAACGCAACGTTTGCTAGATTTTCAAAGGTTGGAGCATAAATATACTGCATTGTATCCCTATCCCACAGAAACGCCGAAAGATATGAGGCTGATGCAGAGCTGCTTTGGGGTATCACAATATCCTGCTCGCCGTCAAAGTTAACGTCGGTAGCATATAACACTCTGCTTGTAAATAGTTCATTTTCATTAAGAGCAATAGTTTGAATTTTTCTATTAGTATCCTTGTCAAAAACGGTCAAAGCTGTTGCCGTTTGATTTTCTTCGCTCAAAGTTACCAATACCCTTAAATTTGAATAGGTACTGTTAGACAGGCTGAAAACCATATCAAAAGCTTCTTCAATATTTTCATTTATTGAATACCATTTTATTTTATCATCGCCAATTTTCAGATACTTTTTAGTTTTACGATTATACTCCCTTTCAGAAACCTCTACACCGT
>JAFVTJ010000115.1 GCA_017503305.1 Clostridia bacterium | reverse complement strand
GGTGCTGATGTTCACGCCGTTGGTAACAAAATACTTCAACACGCCTTTACCGAAGCTGGATTTGAGGTTGTAAACCTTGGCGTTATGGTAGCACAAGAAGAATATATCTCTGCCGCTATCGAATCGGGTGCTGATGCTATTGTAGTATCCTCCCTCTACGGTCAAGGCGAGCTTGATTGTCGCGGTATGCGTGAAAAATGTGATGAAGCGGGTCTTAAAGGTATTCCGCTGATAGTAGGTGGTAATATTGTTATTGGTAAGCAAAAGTTTGAAGACGTTGAAAAACGCTTTGAAGCAATGGGCTTTGACCGTGCTTTCCCGCCAGGCACCACTCCTGAAACTACAATACAAGCACTTAGGGAAATTCTAAATATTACCGGTGATAACTAAATGAAAAATGTTTTGTTGATTGATTTCGGCAGTACATATACAAAGCTTACGGCTGTAGATATTGACGAACAACAAATTCTTGGAACAGCGAGTGCTTATACGACTATTGAGACCGATATAAACGACGGGCTGAATAACGGGCTTAAAATTCTCGAAAGCAAAATCGGCAAAACTGAGTTTTCCGAGTGTTATGCTTGTTCTTCTGCCGCTGGCGGTCTTAAAATGGTAACAAGTGGGCTGGTACCTGAGCTTACAGGCGAAGCCGCAAGACTTGCAAGTCTTGGTGCAGGCGCTAAAGTGATTGGGGTTTATGCCTTCGAATTGACCGATGACGATTTAGAAGAAATAGAAAAAGCCAAGCCTGATATATTTTTGCTGGTAGGCGGTACCGATGGCGGTAATACGGAATGTATTTTGCACAACGCAAAAGCACTTGCCGGAATTAAGCCTACCTTCCCGATAGTGATAGCGGGAAACCGCACCGCAACAAAGGAATGCAGTAAAATTCTAAAAGACTTCGAGGTTTATGTTTGTCCTAATGTTATGCCGAAGTTTGGTGAACTTAGAATAGAAGAAACTCAAAAACAAATAAGAGAAATCTTTTTGAACCGAATTATACAAGCAAAAGGATTAAGCAAGGCTACCGAGCTCTTATCCGATATACTTATGCCAACTCCCGCAGCCGTTTTACAAGCGGTTGAGCTTTTGTCAAAAGGGTACGAGGATGAAAAAGGCATCGGCGAACTGATTGCGGTCGATGTAGGTGGCGCTACAACTGATATATATTCTATAGCCGATGGTATGCCAGAGCATATGAACACAGTATATAAGGGACTTCCCGAGCCTTATGCCAAGCGTACAGTTGAGGGGGATATCGGCATGCGATATAGCATTCAAGGTATTATAGATACTGCGGGAATTGATAAAATATGTCGTTTGTCCCACCTGTCAGAAGAAACTGTTTTAGAAATCGTTGAAGATTTGAAACAGTATACTGATACAATCCCAAGTGTCGACACTGAAATTGAAGCTCTCGACTTTGCCCGGGCTAGCTGTGCTGTTGATGAAGCGGTAACACGGCATGCAGGCACTATTTCGGAATCCTTTACCTTGCTTGGCAAGGTTTTGGTACAAGAGGGTAAAAACCTTACCGGTGTAAAAAATATTGTAGTCACGGGCGGTAGCCTCATCCACTCAAAAAGGATATGTGAAATCGCAAAAAACGCACTTTATTCGGTAGAAAAGCCATCTTCCCTTCGTCCTGCGCATGCTGACGTTTGGGTGGACAAAAAATACATATTAGCAGCAATGGGACTGCTTTCATCATACTATCCCAAAACCGCACTTAAAATTATGAAAAAGGAGCTTGAATACTATGGAGATACAGAATAAGCGCATCCCCGAAGACGAATTCATGCGTCAAAGAGAAGAAGTTCTAAATCAATGGGTAACAGGTAAAGACGTTGACTTAAAAGAGGCGATAGAGTATCATAAGTCTATGCCCGAGTGTAGAAATTTTTCTAAAAAACTAGTTGATGCGAAATATAACAAACGCACACTTATTCAACCGCGTGCAGGTGTTCCTGTTGTGGAAGAGCAAATAAAGCTGATGCAATATTTGGAAGCAAATGGCGAGGCTGATTTACTCCCTGCAACAATTGACAGCTACACCAGGCAAAACCGTTATGAGGAAGCTGAAAACGGTATTTCCGAGTCCTTAAGACTTGACCGTGCTATGTTAAACGGCTTTCCGGCAGTAAACCACGGTGTTCAAAAATGCCGTAGAGTTATCGAAAGCGTTAATGTACCTATTCAGGTACGCCACGGAACACCTGATGCCCGTCTTCTTACCGAAATTACCTATGCTGGTGGCTTTACCAGCTACGAGGGTGGAGGCATTTCCTATAACTTACCTTATTGTAAAAACATTCCAATGGAGCGTACAATTCGCGACTGGCAGTACGTTGACCGCTTGACAGGCTTATACGAAGAAATGGGAGTTTCAATAAACCGCGAGCCTTACGGTCCGTTGACAGGAACGTTAGTACCACCTTGCATTTCTCATGCCGCCGCAATTATCGAAGCACTCCTTGCAGCTGAACAAGGCGTTAAAAATATCACCGTAGGCTATGGTCAATGCGGAAACTTAGTACAGGATGTTGCCGCTATACATACGCTACAGGAGCTTACCGATGAATATTTAGAAAAATACGGCTATAGTGGCGTTGAAGTTACAACAGTTTTGCATCAATGGATGGGAGGTTTCCCTGCTGATGAAGCAAAAGCCTTCGGCGTAATTTCTTCAGGTAGCTTGATTGCAGCACTTTCCAAGGCTACAAAGGTTATTGTTAAAACTCCTCACGAAGCCGTTGGTATTCCCACAATGGAAGCCAATGCCGAAGGACTTCGTTGTACAAAGCAGGTTGTCAATATGCTATGTGACCAAACCTTCCAGGATAAACGCCTTGACAGCGAAAAAGAAATTATCAAAGCGGAAACACGAGCTATTGTTGATAAATGCTTTGAACTTGGTGAGGGCGATATTGCGGTAGGCGTTTGCCGTGGTGTTGAAGCAGGTGTTTTGGATGTTCCGTTTGCACCCTGCCGTTTCAATGCAGGTAAAATGCTTCCTTGTCGTGATAATGACGGTGCAGTTCGTATTTTGGATATGGGAAATCTACCTTTCTCGCAAGAATTAAAGGATTTTCATAAATCAAAAATTGAAGAACGTGCCATTTTCGAAAAGCGAAAGGTTTCTTTCCAAATGGTTATTGATGATGTTTATGCCATCGGCAAAGGTCATTTAGTTGGTAGACCCAAATAATCAAAATTATCAAAATATTTATAATTTAAGGAGAAAATTTTATGAAAATTATCGATGTTGTATGCTCTGCAGGTCGTACAGGCTTTTATTTTGACGACCAACGTGCAATTAAGCAAGGCGCTGACCACGATGGCACTTTTTATGTAGGAAAACCTGTAACCGAAGGCTTTACTGCAGTTCGTCAGGCAGGTGAATCTATCTCGGTTATGCTTGTTTTGGAAGACGGACAGGTAGCTTTTGGTGATTGTGCCGCAGTTCAATATTCTGGAGCCGGTGGACGAGACCCTCTATTTCTCGCAAAAGACTTTATCCCTG